>NZ_BDLR01000022.1:0-4687 GCF_002049395.1 Carboxydocella sp. JDF658
CTACTACAGTCCGGGCAGCCACCACCATGATTTCCTGTTTTTGCACCCCATCTTCCACCACTTTCCCCAGAGGCAGATAGTCCAGCATAACCTCCCGCACCGGAATGGGCAGATGGGCTTCCGCTTCCAGGGGCACCGCCATGGCCAGTTCCCGTTCCTTCATGACCGGCAGGGTAAAATGACGGATAAATACACTCTGACCTGCTACCGCCGTTGCTACCGGTAGCTGGGGCGGTACCCCTTCGGCCAGCTGGCGCAGGGCATCAGCCAGCAGGGGAAAATCCCTTATCCATTCCCCTTCCATGGCCCCCTGAGGAGTGGGTAAGCGCTTAAAGCGGACGATTTCCTTTTTGGTCCCCTGGCGGCGCACCTGCAGCAATTTGAGGGAATGCTCCCCGATATCTATCCCCACTACTTCTGTACTCTGTTTTTTCGCAAACCAATTCATGCCCTATCCTGCCTTTCTCTCACCGATAAGACTCCTGCCAGTCAACGATCTGAAATGAAGACATGTACTGGCCTAATGAACTATTGATTTTGTTTAATATAGACTTGAATCTATCATCATCTTCTTCTTCGTTATCATCTTCTTCATCCTTCCACCATTTGTTGTGCCCTTTTTCCCAGAGACGGATTTTGACGTCCCCTTTATTCAAGTTAAAATTACCCCTGGCCATGATTCCGCCATTGATATTGACCTTGCCCCATTTCTTGTCATTATCATGTTTGCCATCATTTTTCACTGCTTCAATATTAATATCCCTGGCTGCATAGATAAAGCCATCAAAGTTCACTGCTTCCTTAATAGTTACCGAACCGGAAAGGGAGATAATCACCACTGGATTGGTATCCTCTTTTTTACGCTTATCATCCCCCTTTTTGGCGGGAGCGTAAATTTCAATATCTTTATCCGCTACAATAATACACGGGGATTTGGGATTACCATTATATATAATTAATGGCTGGGTGTCTGCATTCTTAAAGTAGGCAATCGGGTTACCTGACTCAGGGTTCCAGTTAGTTAACTTGATTTCCCTTATTTCCGGCCTCTGTAAATATTTATCGAGATCCTCAACAATAATTTCCGGCAAGTAAATCGGCGTTCCTTTTTGAGGGCCCCGATTTTTCCAGTGGGACGTGAAGCTTTCTTTTATTTCCCCGGCAACCGCTGGGGACTCTTCAAATCTGCTTTCCCCGGCAAAATTCCAGTCACCATTCACCTGTACCTTGCCTTTGTGTACCTTGATCTTAGCCGGTTCAGTGCCAGTACCTCCAGTAAAATCACCGCCTACCACCAGAGCATAGGGCCAGTTGCTCCAGTCAAATCCCAGTTTCACCCTGGCCGTTGCAGTAGCCTGAAACTCCCGGCTCCCTTCCCGACCGGTAGCGGTACTGCTGATTTCATAGGCAACATCATTTGAGCCGGGTTTAATAATATTAGCAACAATCGTTTCATTGCCAAGGGTAACCTGTACCTGACTTTGCACTTTATCTTTATCCTTTTTCAAGGCCGCCAGCCCGGCCGCTACCCCGGACTGGGCCGCATAGCGGGCTTTGGTTTGAGCGATATTTCCGGTCAGGGTGTATGTGCGACCATAAGTAAGATAGAGGATGATTGAGGCCAGAACCATGAACACCATGAAAACCACCAGGGCCGTTACCAGTGTAGAACCTTTTTGCCCATCCTTGTTCTTGAGCATAATCCATCCCCCCTAAATCTTGACCCGCCGGGGACTTTCTGCCATCGTTACTGTCATAACGCTGTTTTTAAGCCTTGCCGTAATCCGCCAGGAGATTACATACCCCTGGCCTCCCCCTTGACTTAGCCAGTCTAAATTTTCGATTTTTATTTCATCCCCGGAAATTTTTTTATTTATACCACCGGCTTCCCGGAAAAGAGCCTGACCGCTGCTATCATATACATAACGGACCACTTCGTTGGCGGAAAGGATCACCCGCATTTCCTGTCCGTTGATTTCTACCAGTTCAGCTCTACGAATATCTGCGGCAATCTGTTCATTGAGCACAGCCAGTGCATCCTGAAGCCGTAACTCACTGCTTGTTTCCGTATAGCTCCTGTAAGTTGTTAAAAAGAAACTGTTTATAGCCATCAGGACTATACCCATAAGCACCAGCACCACCAGCAATTCTACCAGAGTATAGCCTGCTTGTCGCCTTCCGTTCATAAGCACCGCCCCATTCATTCGGTTTTGAGCACGGACAGGCTTAAATCCCTGCTGGCATTAGACCCGCGTTCCAGATAAGTGACTGTAACGGTCAGGTTCAAGAGCTTAAGGTTTGCAGGGGAGCTGCTCGCCGGTCTCTTAACCTGCAGGCTCCAGTTAAAATCAGTACCATCTATAGTTATTCGCCCCGATTGCTGCTCATTTTCTCTGACATCCTGATGAATATAATACTCCAACCGCTCCTGGGCCAGCCTTAGTGCCTGTTCCCGCTGTTTATCCTGCACAGTCTGGCGCAAATTGGAGGTAAAGAGCGGCAAAGCAGCCACCAGCAAAATAGCTATTATGGCCAGCCCGGCCAGCACTTCCACCAGGGTAAATCCTTCCTGCGCCTGCTTTTTAATCATAACATCACCTGCCAGTACCAGTTCAGGAGCCGATCACTCCAGTACCAGACTACATAAGTCCCCATAGCCAGAAAAGGCCCAAAGGGCAGGGACATCCCCCGGATCTGGCCTTTTTTCAGCCCCAGGATAATGCCAGCTGTGGCTCCCAGCAGGGACGCCAGGAAAAGGGCCAGGAAAACCTGGGGCCAGCCCAGCCACAGCCCCATGACCAGGGCCATTTTCCCATCCCCCAGACCCATCCCTGCCGGGTAGAGGAATGCAATAAGGAAGAGGACTCCTCCTCCCAGGAATGCTCCAATTAATGCCGATGTCCAGGACGGTTCTCCATTCAGGAAAATATGGGCTCCTGCCAGAACCGCACCGGCCAGATTGACTTTATTCAACAGTAAGCGCTGCTGCCAGTCAATAACGGTATGCACCAGCAGCCAGCTGCCCAGTAGAGCCGAAAACAGAGCCTGACTGCTAAGCCCGTAAAAGCTGTACGCCTGCCACCAGAGTAGGGCATTGGTCATTTCCACCAGGGGATATTGCCAGCTGATGGGTTGACCGCAATAGGCACATTTACCCCGCTGCCAGAAAAAACTGAAGACGGGCACCAGGTGCCACCATTTGAGAGGTTGTTCACAATGGGGGCAGCTCGAACCCGGCCAGAGCAGGGATTGGTCCCGGGGGAGACGGTAGATGACGACATTGAGAAAACTGCCGATAATGAGGCCGAGAAGCAAGCTTAGTACGGACATGGAGTCAACTCCTTTGTAAAGGTAGGCCCGCCCCGGCTGGGGCGGGAATGATTAGTTTTTTAGTTTGAGTTAAAATTTAACTCGTATTGGCTTTTACCGCTGTTCCACGTAGGTGTTTTGCCGGCTTGCCATTTAAAATCTTCGTCAATAAGCTTTGCATTTTTTAAGTCTGTGATTGTAGCTCTATAGCTACTAACATTAGGTGTCGCACCATTGTTTAGCAATTTATACCTCTCTATGGCCGAATTCAGTTGCTCTAATTGTGCTAAGTCTGCCTTCTGTTTAGCTACATCTACGTTGCCACCCAGTTTAGGAATGAGCAAAGCCGCAATTACCCCCAGGATAACAATGACCACCAGCAGCTCTACCAGAGTAAAGCCCTGTTCTCTCTCACGGATGCGCTTCATGCGCTCCCCGATTTTGATCAACATTCCTTTCACCCCCTTTCAAAGCTTTCTCTCTATCCCTACTGCCCCCCGATATGTCCATACAAATCAAAGATGGGCAGTATGGTGCTAACGATAATGGCCCCCACCACAATGGCCAGAAAGCCGATCAGTAAAGGCTCCAGCAGGGAGGCCAAGCTCTCGGTGGTGTTCTTTACCTCCCGGTCATAGAAATCCGCCACTTTGCTCAGCATGCCATCCAGGTTCCCCGTTTCCTCGCCCACTGCCACCATCTGGGTCACCAGGGGCGGGAACACCCCGGTTTGCTCCAGGGGAGCGGCAATTCCTTCCCCTTCCCGAATATTGTCCCTGGTGCTGAGCAGGGCCCGGCCAATTACCCGGTTACCGGCTACTTCAGCCACCACCTCCACCGCCTGCAGGATGGGCACCCCGGTAGCCAGCAGCGTCCCCAGAGTACGGCAAACCCGGGCCAAAGCCACCTTTTTGCTCAGTTCCCCGAATACGGGCAAGCGGAGAACAAGGGCATCCCGCCAGTTTTTGCCCTCTTCCGTAGCCAGAAAACGGCTGAGGAGAAGACCTCCCCCGGCCAGTAATAACAGCCAGAGATACCAGTAACCGGTCAGGGCTGAACTTATGCCCAGCAAAATCCGGGTAGCCAGAGGCAGTTCTGCCTTGAAGCTGTTGAACATGGCCACAAAAGTGGGTACCACGGTAGTGAGCAAGAGGATGACTACTCCAATGGCAAAGAGCATGATCACCAGGGGATAGCGGGTAGCGGTCTTGATTTTTTCCCGCAGTTCATATTCCTTTTCATAATGATCAGCCAGGCGCTCCAGCACCTTGTCCAGCACCCCGCCGATCTCCCCGGCCCGCAGCATGGTGACATAAAGCTCGGGAAAAACCCGGGGATGGCGCTGCATGGCCCCATAGAGGGTGGAACCTCCCTCCAC
>NZ_BDLR01000022.1:4704-21360 GCF_002049395.1 Carboxydocella sp. JDF658
CCCCCGCCGATCTCCCCGGCCCGCAGCATGGTGACATAAAGCTCGGGAAAAACCCGGGGATGGCGCTGCATGGCCCCATAGAGGGTGGAACCTCCCTCCACATCCCGCCGAATTTCGGCCACCGCTTCCGCCAGCCGTTTATTGCTGGTTTGCTGCTGCAGGATGCTGAGGCACTTGAGCAAACTCAAACCGGCAGCCATCATGGTGGCAAACTGGCGGCTAAACAGGGCCAGCTCTTTAATGGGCAACGGGCGCAAACTGGCCAGCAGTTCCCCCACCGAAGGAGCAACCTCTTTTTGTTTCACAGAGGTAACGATATATCCTTCCCGGCGCAGGCGCTGAATCACCGTCTCCCGGCTATCCGCCTCCACCACTCCTGATAAGATCCGGCCCTGCCGGTCCCGTACCTGGTATTCAAACTGCAAATTCATCTAGCCTCACATCCCGTTCACCAGCCGGAGGAAGTTATCGGGATCCAGGGCCCGTTTTATGGCTTCCTCCAGAGTGATCTTACCCTGATAATACAACTCCCGCAGGGAAAAGTCCATGGTTTGCATTCCCAAACGGGCATTAGTCTGCATAATGGAATAAATTTGATGGGTTTTTTGTTCCCGGATCAGGTTGCGCACGGCGCTGTTTACAATCAGCACTTCCACTGCCGCCACCCGGCCCCGGCCATCAGCGGTAGGTACCAGTTGCTGGGCAATTACTCCCTGCAGGGTGGCTGCCAGCTGAATGCGAATCTGCTGTTGCTGGTAAGGCGGAAAGACATCGATGATCCGGTCAATGGTGCCAGGAGCATCAGAGGTATGCAGGGTAGCCAGCACCAGATGCCCGGTTTCAGCCGCTGTAACCGCCGTGGATATGGTCTCCAGATCCCGCATCTCCCCTACCAGGATCACATCCGGGTCCTGGCGCAGGGCTGCCCGCAGGCCATTGGCAAAGGATTTGGTATCAAAACCAACTTCCCGCTGGTTGACTATACTCTTTTTATGGCGATGCAGATATTCAATGGGGTCTTCCAGTGTCATGATATGGCAGTCCCGGGTGTTATTGATTAAATCAATCATGGAAGCCAGGGTAGTGGATTTGCCGCTGCCCGTAGGACCAGTTACAATCACCAGTCCCCGTTCCCGCATGGCCAGTTCCTTTACCACTGAGGGTAGGCCCAGTTGTTCCAGGCTGGGGATCTGAAAGGGAATAGCGCGCACCGCCATCCCGGCCGAACCCCGCTGGAAATAGGTATTGACCCGAAAGCGGCCAAAGCCGGGAACACTATAGGAAAAGTCCAGTTCACCGCTCTCCTTGAAGCGGGTAAACTGTTCTTCGGTCATCACTTCCTTGACCAGGCGCAGGGTATCCTCCCTGCTCAGGCGTCTTTCCCCTATAGCGGCCAGTTTGCCATTGATGCGGAAAACCGGCGGGACATCAACGGAGATATGGACATCCGATGCTCCCAGCTCCACCGCCAATTGCAAAAGTTCGCTGGCTGTCTGCCAGTCTCTGCCTGCGATTCGCTCCATCTTCTGCCCCCCTGACTAGTCCACAAATACTGTCCGCATCACTTCTTCCAGACTGGTAAGGCCACTTAAGACCTTTCTTACCCCATCATGGCGCAGGGTGATCATTCCTTCCGCTACAGCCTGCTGCTCAATCTTGCTGGCGGCCGCTTTCTGCACCACCAGTTCCCGCAGTTTATCAGACATAATTAGCACCTCATGGATACCGATCCGGCCAATGTAACCGGTATTGTTGCATAGGGTACAGCGTCCCGGTTTATAGACCAGTACCCGCTCTCCTTCCCGCCGGGCATATTGCCAGACATCCTCCGACAGGCCCAGATTTTCCAGCCATTTCACCGGCAACCAGTGTTCCTGGCGGCATTCCGGGCAAAGGGAACGCACCAAGCGCTGGGCCGCCACTCCTGTTAAGGCAGTGGCTACCAGAAAGGGCTCGATTCCCATATCCAGCAAGCGGCTGATGGTGGCCGCCGCACTGTTGGTGTGCAAGGTAGAGAAAACCAGATGCCCGGTCATGGCTGCCTGTATGGCGATCTGGGCGGTTTCCGTATCCCGAATCTCCCCCACCAGCACCACATCCGGGTCCTGGCGCAAAATAGAACGCAACCCACCGGCAAAAGTTAAGCCAGTTTTAGGATTGACCTGGACCTGGTTTATCCCTTCCAGGGTGTATTCCACCGGGTCCTCCAGGGTCACGATATTGCGCTCCGGACTGTTGATTTGTTTTAACAGAGAATAAAGGGTCGTAGTCTTGCCGCTGCCCGTAGGCCCTGTAACCAGAAAAATGCCATTGGGATGTTTGAGGATTTGTTCGAATCGCTGCAGGTTTTCCGGGGCCAAACCCAGATCGGACAGGCCAAGCAGTCCCCGGGATTTGTCCAGAATCCGCAGCACCACTTTTTCCCCGTAAATTGTGGGCAAAGTGGAAACGCGAAGGTCAATCTCTTTATGTTCTACCGTCAGCTGAATCCGACCATCCTGGGGTATGCGCCGTTCGGCAATATCCAGGTTGGCCATGATCTTGACCCGGGAGATGACAGGAGCCTGCATTTTTCTGGGTAAGGTCATCATTTCCTGCAAAACTCCATCCACCCGCTGGCGGATGCGCAGCTGTTTCTCCTGGGGCTCTATGTGAATATCACTGGCCCGGTTGCGCACTGCCTGCTGGATGACGGTATTGACCAGCCTGACTACCGGCGCATCCTCCACCAGTTCCTTGAGCTGGTCCAGCCCCAGTTCCTCTTCGGCAAATTCCTCTTCATCCAGGTTTTCAATAATTTTTTCCAGGGAATCTGTCAAACCATAATACTGGTTAATCGCCGCATTGATCTCACTTTCCCGGGCGATCACCGGTTCTACTTCCAGACCGGTGGAAAGCCGAATATCATCAATAGCAAAGACATTCAAGGGATCAGCCATGGCAACGGTCAGCCGGTTGTTTTGCTTGCGGATAGGAATGGCTTTGTAGCGCTGGGCCAGGGCTTCCGGAATCAGTCTTACCACTTCTGCTTCCAGTGGCATGCGGCTGAGCCGGATGGCCGGAATTCCCAGTTGCTGCTCCAGGGCCTGAATCAATTCCTCCTCCTTGACCATCCCCATCTTGACCAGCAAGGTCCCCAGCCTTTCTCCGCTTTCCTTTTGTTTCTGCAAAGCCAGCTGCAATTGTTGTTCATTTATAAGATGGGCATCTTTTAAAATATCGCCCAGACGTTTGCGGGTAGGAAAATACATTTTTCACCCCTACTTCCCTGAACTGCACAATTTGTCACAATTAAATGCTATATTAGACATACCTTCGGCAAAATCCTGCTTTATTTCAGATTATTTTCTGGAAATAGCGTAAAAAAATAGGGCATTATGCCCGTCCCTGTTCTTCCGCTGTCCTTGCCTTTGGCCAGCGTCGCCAGAGATAATCCAGGAGACCGCGATTTTCCGCTGCGGCCAGCTGTTCTTCTACCCTGTTCTTTTCCTCCCGCAAGCGGGCCACCTCCCGGGCCAGTTCCCGGCTCTCCTGGCGGGCAGCCTGCAATTCCTGCATGATGGCACTGAACATAATAAATACCGTTGTCTTAAAATTATGCTCCACCCCCAGAGAAGCTGCCAGTACATTATCCAGTTCCAGTCGGCGTTTAGCTCCCTTGATGGTATACTGTTCTGTTTGCAACAACTCCTTGATTTTGGTCAGAACCTCCAGCTGTCTGGTAGTATAATGCTTTTTCTGGTTAATCAGCACCGCCTTCCCCATATACTCGGCAAATTCCTTTTCCCAGTGCCTGACCGTACTGCACTCCACTTGCAAAATGGTGGCTACCTGCTTTAAAGTCAATAGCTGTTCTCCTTCAGCTTCCAGGGCCTGTCCCTCTCCCGCTAATAATTCCGCATCATCCCATTCTTTCTCCAGTTCTGCCTCCACCGATTTTCACCTCCGACCCTTTATTTACTGCAATATTTTAACAGATTAAGCCCAGTAAAATTTGCCATTTCTTGCGCCTGTGCCAGAAAACTTTCCGTCTCGATTCAGCATTTTTCGCCATAAACAAAAAAGAGAGCTCCCGCCCTCTTAAATCTCACCAATGGCCTGCACCGAACCATCTTCCAGTATTTCCAGCAGGGTCAGCCGTTCTGACAACTGGCCCTGTTTCTTTTCCACGATTTCCGTAAAACAATCCCGGCAAAAATAGGTTTGTTTGGCAATGCGGCCAATGTTTTTACTGCCGCACTGGGGACAAAGCTGAAAGGCAAAACGGGATTGGCCGTTTCTTTTCGCCACCGGAACACCCCTCCCATTCCAGGTAAACCGATACAAATAGATTATATCACATAATTGTAATGGCAAATGTGACAAATTTGTTAATTTTGTTCACTGATACCCAGAGCTGTCAACATCACCTCCAGCGGAGGCTCCATTCCCGTCCAGAGCCGGAAAGCCTCCCGTCCCTGTTCCACCAGCATCAAGATACCATTTACTGTAGTAGCCCCCCGACTCCTGGCCCTGGCCAGTAAGCGGGTCTCCTGCGGATTATAAATCAGGTCGAAAACCTTGTGCTGTCTGCCAAAAACCTCTGGCGGCAAAGGTGGGCATAAATGGGGTTCCGGACTCATACCTAAAGGCGTGGTGTTAATAATAATCTCCACCTCTGCCGCAACCCGGGCTAAAGCCCGCTCCTGCCACGGTATGTAAGTTACTGCCGCGATGGTCTGTAAACTCCCTACTGCCTCCGGCCGTCGGGCTGCCACCAGGATTTCCCCGGCCCCCTCCTGTGCAAGGGCATAAACCACCGCCCGGGCCGAGCCCCCTGCTCCTAAAACCAGCACCCGCCTACCAGCGGGTATAGCCTTGATATGGTCCAGAGTGGCCTTTACCCCCAGCCAGTCGGTGTTATAACCCCAAATTCGTCCTTCTTTGATCACCAGTGTATTCACTGCTCCAATTGTAGCCGCCGCCTGGTCCAGCTCGTCCACCAGAGTCAGAACTGCTTCCTTATGGGGAATAGTGACATTGGCTCCGGCAAAGCCCAGGGCCACTAATCCCCTTACCGCCGCTGCCACCTGGTCCGAAGCCACTGGTAGTGGAACATAACACCAGTTCAGGCCCAAAGCTTGAAAAGCAGTATTATGCATCAAGGGCGATCTGGAGTGTTCCACCGGTTGTCCAATTATACCTACCAGACGGGTCTTGCCATCAATCCACATAATCTTCTCCCCTTTGGCCAGAAAAGAAAAAAGGAAGGTACTCCTTCCTTTTTTCGCTCTTTAGATAAAAAATTCCTGCTTTTCCGGAGAAAAATATAATTTTACTTCAATTCCCGTATTCCTGTCAACAATGCCCATGTCCACCAGCTGGTAAGCTTCCAGTTCCGGGTGTTGCTGACGTATTTCCGCCACCTCAGCGCGGATGCGGGCCAGCAGGGCCCAGCCATTATCAATTTCCTGGTAAGGGACATAACAGCTAAAGGTCTCCATTGCCATAACCTCCCTTTTGCCATTATGCCCGCTTCAATTCAGGTTTAAACCCGCCGGCCAGTCAAAACCCTTTCCAGCCAGCGCAAAAAGTAGGTCCCCTTATGTTCTACAGGGCTGAGGGGATTGACCAGCACCGTAAAGAGACCGGCCCGATTCCCCCCCAGCACATCAGTCATGATCTGGTCCCCCACCACAGCCGTCTCCTCTGGCTTCACTGCCAGCAGCCGCAGGGCCTGCCGGAACCCTTTACGCCGCGGTTTAACCGCCTGAGAAATCCCCGGGATCCCCAGCTCCCCGGCCAGCTGAGCTACCCGTTCCGGTTTGTTATTGGAAACCAGGCAGAGCAAAAGCCCCGCCGCCTTCATTTCCTCAATCCAGCGCAAGCTCTCCTCCGGAAAAATCCCCTCTGCCCAGGGCAGCAGGGTATTATCCAAATCCAGCAAAACTGCTTTAATCCCTTTTTCGTAAAAAAATTCCGGACTGATCTCCGTCAACTTGCCAAAAACCGCATCCGGAACTAACCAGTGTCCCATACTCCGCCTCCGTTGTTTTTTCTTTTTATGATAACAAAAAAATAACGGAGGCACAAATTCCAGAGTCAATGTTTCAACTTGCGCTCCTGCTGATATTCCTTTAGCAGCTTGTTGATGGCTCTCTTTTCTATTCGGGAGACATAGGAGCGGCTGATTCCCAGCAAACGGGCAATATATTTCTGGGTCCGTTCCTCCCCGCCGAAGAGGCCAAAACGCATATCCAGCACCGCCAGTTCCCGCTTGGACAGGCCTTTCACCTTCTGAAGCAGCTGTTTATTATCAAATTCCCTTTCCACCATCAGGCTGATTTCATCCGGATCGGTACCCAGGATATCATTGAGGGTAATTTCATTGCCTTCTTTATCCTGGCCAATGGGGTCATCCAGAAAAACTTCCTGGCGCCGGTTTTTGGTGGCCCGTAAATGCATTAAAATTTCATTTTCTATGCAGCGGGCAGCGTAAGTAGCCAGTTTGGTCCCCTTATCCCGGCTGTAGGTATTGATCGCCTTGATCAGACCAATGGTGCCAATGGAAATCAGGTCATCATTATCTTCTCCAGTACCCTCAAACTTTTTCACAATATGGGCTACCAGCCGCAAGTTTCTCTCCGCTAAAATATTCCGGGCTTCCCGGTCCCCTTTTTCCAGCCGCTCCAGATAATAAGCCTCTTCTTCCGGAGTTAAAGGCTGAGGAAAAGTGTTACTGGTAATATAGGATACCAGCAGGAGAATACCATTAATCAGGGATAAGACCGAAAGCACCAGCCAGCCAGACATAGAAAGCACCTCCTATCCCGCTTACCACAACAAGGGTAATACTAGGATATGGAGATGCTTTTTGTCCGGTGCCTGTCTAAAAAGATTAATTTACCCGGCGTTCCCGGCCAGCCCACTCTTTTTCCCGCAGGATGTATTTCAGGATCTTGCCGGTACCGGTTTTGGGCAATTCGCCAAACTCCACCTTTTTCGGACACTTGAAGCGGGCCATCCGTTCCCGGCAGAACACGATAATCTCTTCCTCTGTTGCTGTCATCCCGGGCTTCAGGGTGACAAAGGCCTTGGGGACTTCACCCCATTTCTCATCCGGAATGGCCACTACTGCCACTTCCATCACCGCCGGATGCTGGTAGATGACATTTTCTACTTCCACTGTAGAAATGTTTTCCCCACCGGAAATGATAATATCCTTGCCCCGGTCCTTGATCTCGATATAACCATCGGGATGGACCACAGCCAGGTCGCCGCTGTGGAACCAGCCGCCCAGGGAAGACAGAGCGGTGGCTTGCGGGTCTTTAAAATAGCCACAGTTGACATTATTGCCCCGGAAGACGATTTCTCCCATGGTCTGGCCATCTCTGGGCACAGGCTGCATATCCTTGTTGACTACCATCATTTCCACAGAGGTGATATAAGGCACTCCCTGCCGTGCTTTCAATCTGGCCCTTTCCTCTGCCGGCAGTTCATCCCATTCCGCTTTCCATTCACACAGGGTATGAGGACCATAAGTCTCGGTCATGCCATAAACATGGATGACTTCCGCTCCCATAGCCTCAGCATTCTTGATCACCGTAGGAGAAGGTGGTGCTCCCGCAGTCAGGATGCGCAGATGTTGCTCAAGCTTTAGCTCCTGTGCTCTGGGATGGTTGGTCATCATCACCAGCACGGTAGGTGCAGCACAGAGATGGGTTACCCTCTCCTGGACCAGCAATTCAAAGATACGATCCGGTTCCACCTTGCGCAAGCAGACATGGGTACCACCTACCGCTGTTACCGCCCAGGTAAAGCACCAGCCATTGCAGTGGAACATGGGCAGGGTCCAGAGATAGACGGAACGGGAATTCATCCCGGCCTCCAGCGCTTCTCCCAGGGCATTCAAGTAAGCGCCCCGATGGGAATACATTACCCCTTTAGGCAAACCGGTAGTACCGCTGGTGTAATTAAGAGCGATCATTTCCAATTCATCTTCGACGGGAATGGGGATTTCTTCCTCACTGCCCCGGGCCAGGAATTCCTCGTATTCTATGACATCAATCTGTGCAGTTTCTTCGCCATCATAGATTTTGATAAAATGCTGTACTGCCGGCAGTTCCTTCATAATCGGCTCAACCACATGGGCCAAACCGGCATCAAAGAACAGCACTTTCGCTTCCGAGTGATTGAGGATATATTTAATTTCATGGGCAACCAGACGGATATTGAGGCTGAGCAACGCCCCTCCCGCCAGCGGTACACCATAATGGGCTTCCAGCATGGGCGGAATATTAGGGCAAAGAAAGGCCACCCGGTCCCCTTTCTCAATTCCCAGGCTTTTCAAGGCACTGGCCAGGCGATTGACCCTGGCGGCAAATTCCCGGTAAGTATAGCGCCGGTCATTGTATACTACCGCCGTTTTTTCCGGAAATACATAGAGACTGCGTTTTAAAAAACTAAGTGGAGTTAGTGGAGCATAATAGACTTTTTTCTCTCCCATTTTAAAACCTCCCCCTATCTTTGTCCTCCTGTCAATAAATCTAAACAATTCCACCAATTTTCTCACCAACTTTTGCCTAAAGGCCGGATTTTCCCCCTGAACGGTCTATATTAATTATTGAATGGATATTCATTTTGTGCCTATTCTTTACATGTCTTCTGTTCACGGACAAAAAATAAGCCAGGCAGTTATTCCTGCCTGGTTTCCACTTTGAGGAAAAACTCCTCATCCTCCAGATCCATGACTTGCTGGGCCAGTTCCACCATTTCAGCAATAATTTCTGACTTTCTTCCATTTTTTACTGGGCTCAGTTTTTCCTGAAACAATTGTTGCCATTGTTCCTCATAAACAGCTAACCGGGGGGTTAGCTCCAGCTCAATCCTTAAACTCTGTCCTGGCAATGATAGTTCAAAATGGTATCTGTCCTCAGCCTCAACCTGCAAATTTCCTTTGCCATAGGTTGCCCCCAGCAACAGCTGCAGAGCATCCAAACCGCAAAAACGTTTACCCGCCCTGATAATGCACTCATCCCCCGGTGGATATTGTCGTCCTAATTCCTGCAGCATACGCATGGCCACCCGATAACCAGCCGCAATGCCCGGACAGACATGACCATGAAATTGTACCACTCGTTCCCAGGGGGTCAGTTCTGTACACATCGCCATCGCTCCTCATATTTTTGCTATGGCGATTATAACACAACTTACACTATTTGCCCAGGTTTTCCGAAATCATTTTTTCCAGTGTTTCTTTATCATTTATACCTGGCGTCATGGAAGCAAACACCAGATCAAACTTGCCGGACCATCCTTCTTTGTCCAGTCCAACTTCCTCCCATGGGCTGCCCTTTTGGCCAAAGGAATGGTGTAGTTCCCGGGACCGCAACCGATATCCAACACCGTCATTCCTGCTGTTTTTACCCCACAATAATCAAAAAATGCCAGAGCCGCTTCAATCCTGGTTTGGGAGTCCTTTTTTGCTGTATTTTGGCAAAACGACCGGCCCGGTTATTCCACATTGCCACCGTTCTTTGCAAGATATAGGCAGGTTGGTTTTGTTTCCGACGGTTATTCTTGGCCTGTGCCCAGGCTTCTGCCCGGAAATCAGTTTCATTGCCGGAACAGGTCTATGCGGTTGAACATTTCTCAACATTATCCTGTAAAGCAAGCCATTCCCTGTTGACATCCAATGAGGGAGCGGCGGCCAACAGGCTCCTGGTATACGGGTGTTTGGGCTTAGAAGTGACACGGTGGGAAGGCCCTTCTTCCAATACCCTGCCCTCCCTGAGAACAATAATCCGGTCGCTCACCTTCCGGGCCAGGGCAATATCATGGGTAATAAACAGCAAACTTAGCCCCTTTTTTTCCTGGAGATTTAGGAGCAGTTTTAGTATCTTGGCCTGGACACTGGGATCCAGAGCCGAAGTCGGCTCATCGGCTATGAGTAATTTGGGAGCCAGTATCAATGCCCTGGCAATAGCCACCCGCTGAGCTTCGCCGCCGCTTAGTTGGTGCGGGTAGGTCAGCAGGAACTCCTCTGTAGCGGGTAACTCCACTTCTTCTAGCACGCATTTTACCTTTTCCCTGCGCTCCATACGGTCACCTATTTTGTGTATCTCCAATGGTTCACTCACAGCTTCCAGGACCGTTTGCCGGTGACTTATGGATTCAGAGGGGTTCTGGTAAATCATCTGTACCTGCCGGTAAAAATCTTTACCACGCCGCTCAACCGGCCGGCCGTTTAAAAAAATTAGCCCCTCTGACGGTTCAATGCTGCCCATTATAATCCGGGCCAACGTCGTTTTTCCCGATCCGCTTTCGCCGACAAGGGCTACCGTTTCCCCCTCATACAGGGTAAGATTTATTTTTTCCACTGCGCGCAGACGGCCAAAAGACTTGCCTACATTTTTTACTTCCAGCAGCGGAACTATCCCCCCCAAATGGCAGGCCACCATACGCCTGTCATTTTCTATTAACTCAGGGCATGTCTGACTGCAAACGGGCTTACTCTGGGTGCACCGCGGCGCAAAGGGGCAACCCCTGGCCGGCCTTGAAAGCCTGCCGGGAATTCCCTGCAGGTCCTTGGTAGTGGTCATATTCGGATAGGCGCGCAACAGCCCTCTGGTATAGGGATGTTTAGGGCTGAACAGGATTGCGCCCGTGGGCCCCAGTTCCACTATTCTGCCCCCATATAAAACGGCAGTTTTTTGGGTTAGAGCGGCTGCTGTGGAAAAATCGTGGGTAATCACCAGCATCGTGTGCTGCCGGCCAATTTGCTGCAGCATTTTAATAATCTCTGCCTTCGTAATGGGGTCAAGCGCCGAAGTGGGCTCATCCAGAATCAGCAGTTCCGGCTCATTAGCCAAAGCCATGGCAATAAGCGCCCGCTGCTTCTGTCCGCCGCTTAACTGATGCGGGTAGAAAAAATGAAAATCAGGGGAAATCCCGACCCTTTTTAATAACTCCCCGGCTCTTATTTGGGCTTCCCGCCTGTTAAACAAACCGTGTTCCACCATGGGCTCCATAACCTGATCGAGTATAGTGTACAAAGGGTTCAGGGCATTTTCTACGTTTTGAAAGACCATGGCAACCTGATTCCACCTGATTTTGGCCATTTCCCCGGCAGCCAGCCCCAGCAGGTTACGCCCCTCATAAAGTATTTCACCGGTACATGCCCCATCGCTAAGACCAATAATGCTACGGCCCAAAGTGGTTTTTCCTGTGCCTGATTCCCCTATTAAAGCAAGAGATTCACCCCTGGTCAGGGTCAGGTTGATGTTGTTCAAAACCCTGGTCTGGCCAAAACTTACCGATAAATTTCTGATTTCAAGCATGCCTTCCCCTCCTCAACCTCGGGTCCATGGCCTCTTCCAGGGCATAACCGATAAATGTAAAAGCCATAACAGTCGCTGACAGGGATACACCTACCGGTATAAGCCACCACTGCCATACATCAAGATAAACGTATTTTAATGCATGATATAGCATTTTCCCCCAACTTACGGTTGTAGGGTCCGTTACCCCCAAGAAGGACAGCCCGGCCTCCATAAAAACGGCCCGCCGCGCTCCCTGAACCAGGTTAGCCACAAGTATAGGACCGAGGTCAGGAATAATATGGCGTCTTAATATATACAACGGCCCGGCTCCAAAAGTTCGAGCAGCCCGGACATGGGCTTTTTCTTTTAAAACCAGGGTCTGAGACCGGATAATCCTGGCGCCGCCGGGCCAGGTAAGCAATGACAGCAACAGTATCAGGCACCACGAGCTTGGCTGGATATAAGCGGCTATTATGATAACCACTAGCATTGGGGGAATTACCAGTAGGGCATCTACCACCCGCATTGCCACTTTTTCATAAAACCCGCCCAGAAACCCCGCCGTCGCCCCGACAACACTACTTATGGCCGTAGAGAATAAAGCTACGGTAACGGCTACCAGCAGGGAAGTTCGAGCGCCATATAACAGCCCCGCAAAAATGTCCTGCCCAACATCATTGGTGCCTAGCAAATGTTCCCTGGAAGGAGGCCGGAAAGAAGCCGTTGTCTGTTCTGTAGGGTTAAAAGAAGCAAGTACAGGCGCAAAAACAGCAGCGCCGACTATTAGCGTCAATAAAATCAGACCAAGGCGACCTAAATTGTTGGATTTAATCTCCTGCCAGTATTTAATGTGCATGATTTTAACCTCGGGTCAATCTTTTTATATAACATATCAACAGAAAAATTGGCTGTTAAGACAAAAACTGCTACCACAAGGAAAACTCCCTGTAAAAGGGGATAATCCCTGGTTTGCAGGGCTTTTTGAATCAAGAGCCCCAGCCCAGGGTAGGAAAAAACCGTTTCGATAAACAGAGCCCCGGTCAGCATCCTGCCGACCTGCATACCCGTATGGGTAATTACCGGCAGCAATGAATTTCTTCCGGCATGCCGGTATCTTACTACCTGATCATTTAAGCCTTTGGCCCTGGCGGTAAGGATAAAAGCCTCACCAAGGGTGGTTACCATACTGTTTCGAGCCAGGAGATAAGAACCGGTCAGGTTTACCAAAGTCAGTGAAACGGCAGGCAATACAAGGTGTTTTAATACATCGACTACAAGAGTTATACCCGCATAACCGGCATAGGGAGTCATGGCCCCATTAAGGGGGAAAATTTCCCAAACCACCCCGAACAGAATCAAAAAAACCATCCCGAGAAAAAAATCGGGTAAACCGTCCAAAAACATAGTTCCGGCAAGCAAGGCCCGGTCAATCTTTTGGCCTCGCCGCCAACCCGATTCTATCCCCAGCAGGGTACCGATAATTGTCGAAATGCTTATTGCTGTTCCTACCAAAAGGAAAGTCCAGGGAAGCGCTCCCAATATAACTTTGGTTACCGGAGCATTATAAAAATAGGAATAGCCCAAGTCTCCTTTCAACAGCGACAACAAATAAGCACCAAATTGCTCCGCGAGGGGCCGGTCGAGGGAAAAACGCTCGACCAGCCGCGCCTTCAACTCCGGGGTCATCTGAATCATGGCTTCCTCTCCGTAAATAGCTGTTAAAGGGTCTCCGGGCATTAACCGGGGAAGCAAAAAATTAAGTGAAATAATAATGAAAAAGGCTACCAGGTAATTAGTGACTTCGTTAAACTTGATCATTAATTTGCCTCCGCCTTTCACCGTTATACAATTACCGGCATCCAGCGGCTACTGGCGCACAAAAGCCCATTTATTTAACGGCAGGGGTACTCCAAAACCGATTCCTTTCTTTGTATTAAACAGCCTGATTTTTCCGTCGTAGCCGTAATACCGGTCCGGATAATACAGGGTTAGAGCAGGCATTTCCTCTGCATAAAGCTCCTGGATTTTTTCCACTTTTGCTTTGCGCTCGTCGGGATTCATAAACGCAACCTGTTCCTTCAGTAGACCGGTTAAAATCTTGCTTTCAGTATATCTTGTACTGGTAACCCCTTTGCCTATGATCACCTTGTTTAAAATCTCGGCATCGCCCCCCAGTCCTCCGTGTCCGGACAGGGCCATATCGAATTTCCAGTCCTGCACCATGGAGTCAAGAGTTTTGGCTTCCAGACTTTTCAGGTTAACCTTGATTCCCACTTTTTCCAACTGCTGTTTGATAAACTGCCCGTCTCTTTCATAGTCGGGGCTGCATAGCAGCTCAAGGGTTAACTCCTGCCCGTTTTTGACAAAATAGCCGTTTTTCAATTCATATCCAAGCCCACTTAATAACTCCTTCGCTTTTTCCGGGTTATAATCGTATTTTTTTACATTGGGGTTATACCATTCTGAATCAGGGGGAAGAAGACCCGGTTTACCCGCCAGGGCATACCCTCTCCTGGTTGTATTAACCAATTGTTCACGGTCAATGGCATAAGCCAAAGCCTGCCGGAATTCCCTGGCCGAAAAAGGTTCCTTCTGATGGTTGAATAACAGTTTCAGGGCCCAATCGGATTGTGCCTCTATTACTGACAGCCCCTTATTGGCCACTTCGTCTTTCAATTCCGGTGGAATCTGGGCAAAATTAACCTCTCCTCTCTCCAAAGCGGCTGCCGCCATTTCATTACTGACTTTAACAAATTTAAGTTTTTCCACTCGCGGACTGCCCAAATAATAGTCACGGTTGGCCTCGTACAGGTAAGTCCCCTGTTCTTTGTTGTAATCCGCCAGTTTAAAAGGTCCGGTACCTATTACCGCTTCAGGTCCTTGAAATTCTTCGGGCTTTTCGACCTGTTTCCAGATGTGCTCCGGTATTATCGGCATCGTTCCGGCTACGTTATTTAAAAAAGGAGCGTATTTTTCCCTGAGATAGATCTTTACCTTGTAGTCGTCAATGATTTCTACCCTGTCTATTTTGGTAGTATCAACCCAGGCATAGGGATGTTCCCTGGTATAATCAAAGGTGAAAGCTACATCCCTGGCGGTGAATTTCTGCCCGTCATGCCACTTTGCTTTTTCATTGAGCTCAAAGTAGTAAGCATTTTCTCCTTCAATATATTCCCATTTTTTAGCCAGGGCCGGTATGTAACCCTTTTCGTCTTTCCATACAAGGGTATCAAAGATAAAACTCATCCTGACATAACCAGGCCCCCGCTGGTAGTGGCTGTAAGGAGTGGGATAGCCCCAGTCTCCAGTAGGATCAGCTATGGTATAAGTATCTATTTTGGTTGAAGAATTTACATCCTGAGCTTGTTTGGTTTGTGTTGTACTACTGCACCCGGTAAAGATTAGAACCATAATCAACATGATTGAAATAATAAATGCTATTTTCTTTTTATAAAACTGCTTCTTAAACCACTTCATTAAGTTATACCTCCTCCTCCTCCTCCGAGTTCGATTTACCATCCTCTGGTATACTCTTCCCCGGCACATACAAGACAGACCATCTTGCCGTCTTTAACCCGCACGCGGGGTTCCATAGCGCCTTCACCACACTCAGCACAAATGATTGTGTCAAATATGCGCGCTTTCTTGGGAAAGTCGAGTTTAACTGTCTCCACCTTACAGAACTCCTCAACGGATAGTTCCAGGATTTTTTGCGACCTCTCCAGGTGCTTTTTCTTAAAACAGTCATATTCCTCATCAGTTGCTTCGCCTTTTATGACCAGGTCCATCAATTTCCGGTGCTCGGGGTCGCGTCCCATGACATCGGGTTTCACCGAAACCCGCACCGCCTCGCCGGTTTTCCTGTTGCCAAAGGTATAAACCTGTTTGCCATAATCCCGGTAGATCAGGTTCCCTTTGCCGATGGTGCAGCCCGTTAAAACCTGGATAGCATCAACGCCGCAGGCATCGTTTTCTACAATTGTTACCAATTCCTCATCGGCAGCCCTGGAAACACCAAGTTCGTTAAGAGCTATGACCGCCGCCTTAAAACCCAGCGCAAGTCCGGGGCAGATATGTCCGTGAAATTCTACACACTTTTCCCATGGAGTTAATTCTCTGCACATTTGCATCTTCTCCTTTCATTTGTGAAACTCTTTTTTAAAGTGCGGCGCAAAGGCGAGCGAAACCTTTGCGCCCATAAAGGAAGGTTTGGAAGGAGGAATATATATGAAAAAGGCCATGGAAACCCCTCTCTTATCAGAGGACCAGGTCTCCATGACCTTTTCATTCTCATCGTTCTTTTGTCTGTAAAAGCTTCCTGATAATGGCCGCCCCTTCAGCTATAGTTTTCGGCATTTGTTCCAGCTGCAATTCCGGCAGCTGCTGAAAGAGCCTGGTGATGATGGGAAAACGCAGGGCAGCAGCCTCTACTAACTGTTTATCAGTTAACAGTTCCGGCCCTCCCTGAGCCAGACAGGTTCCATCCTTAATCACAATTAACTGATCTGCCCATTCTGCCGCCAGATCCACATCATGGGTAGCAATCACGATGGTAGTGCCTCTGGCGTTTAATTCATCCAGAATGTGAAACAGAGTATCTTTTCCCTGAGGATCCAGAAAGGCTACGGGTTCATCCAGGATAATCACTTCCGGATCCATGGCCAGAATGCCGGCAATGGCCACCCGTTTTTTTTGCCCGTAGCTCAAATGGTAGGGAGCTTTATCCTGATAGGCCGTCATCCCCACTGCCGCCAGAGCAGCAGCCACCCGCCGGTGGATTTCTGCCATTCCCAGCCCCATATTCAAGGGGCCAAAGGCCACATCTTCCCAGACGGTTTCCGAAAAAACCTGATCATCGGGATCCTGAAAAACCAGCCCCACTTTGCTGCGCAAATACAAGCAATTTTTTTCCGTCACCGGTTCCCCGTTAAACAATACCTGTCCGCGCTGGGGCAGATGAATTCCGTTTAAATGCAAAATCAAAGTAGATTTTCCTGCTCCATTTGGGCCTAAAATGGCTACCTTTTTGCCCCGGGGAATGGTCAGGGAAAGACCGCGCAGGGCCACTGTACCATCCCTGTAACGGTAAAAGAGATCTTTAACTTCAATTAAAGCCACTTGTCCACCCCGCTTAGTTCAGCGATTTTAAGCAATATCCCCAGAGAGACAAGCGCTGCACCGGTTAGCCAGTCCTGCCAGCGCGGTGCTACCCGGACACAACAGGCTACCTCTCCCCGGTAACCCCGGGCCAGCATAGCCGTGTAAATCCGGTCTCCCCGGTCGGCAGCCCGCAAAAACAACATCCCTACCATCTGCCCCAGGGTTTTCATGGTCCGCCAGTGGTAGAGGCCTTTCC
>NZ_BDLR01000023.1:0-114551 GCF_002049395.1 Carboxydocella sp. JDF658
CATCTATGGTGAAAAGGAAAACGGAGGTACTTCCACTTTCTATGTATCTGCCGTACCTTTTGAAGAAATCAATAAAGCCCTGATTGAACAAGGGGTAGCCGATCCCGAAAAACCCGGCAAACCTGCAATGCCGGTAAAAGTGAAAAATGCTTCCGATGATCCGAAAGAGGCTATGACCAGTATAGCTATTGCTCCTGTGGCCGGTTTGGTAGCGGCCGGTATTACCGCCTACAAAACCTTAACCAGGGAGGGGAAATAAAATGGCTATTTTGCATGAGGAAGGAAAAGTTATTCGTCACAAACTGGCGACGCGCATAATTCACTGGCTGGTGGCTCTTTCTACCTTTACTCTGTTTTTTAGTGGCATAATGCAGATGCCCATGGCAAAACGCTATGGGATAGCTTCTATCCCTGGTCTGCAATGGTCGGCCAATTTTGCTCTGACCTTGAAAATCCATTACTGGGCGGCAGCGGTATTGATTTTTGCAGCTTTCTATCATCTGGCTTTGATGATTATTCTCAAAGAATACGATATCCTGCCCCGGCGAGGTGATTTAAAGGAATCCATTCATATCATCAAATGTATGTTAACCGGGCAACCGGAACCGGAGCATGACAAATACCTGGCAGAACAGAGAGTTGCTTATGGCTATATGGCCATAAGTTTTGCCCTGATCATTATTACTGGTGCCTTGAAGGTCTACAAAAACATGCCGGGAGTGGACTTGAGTCCTGATACAGTGTGGTGGCTGGCAACCTTGCATAATATCGGTACTGGTATGCTGGCTTTTGGAATTGTAGCACATCTGGCCGCTTTTCTGATCAAGGAAAACCGCTACCTCCTACCCAGTATGTTTAACGGAAAAGTCTTACTAGAATACTGTTTGCGTCGGCATCCCTTGCGGATGGCCAAATTGATGGGAATGGGAAAAAAGGAAGGCGCTTAAGAGAGTATAGAAGGGAGAGGAAAGAGGATGAGCAAAGTGAAGGTGTCATTTTTACCCGACCAGGTAACAGTGGAAGTGGAACAGGGAACCAGTCTTCTGAAAGCAGCTGCGGTGGCGGGAATCAGTATTAAAAGTACCTGTGGCGGGGCCGGGACCTGTGGCAAATGTCTGGTTCAGGTAAAGGAAGGAGAGGTGCGGGTGGACAGTACCCGCAATCTTTCACCGGCCCAGCAGAAACAGGGAATAGTCCTGGGGTGTCAAGCTTTTGCAATCAGTGATGTGACAGTAGAAGTGCCGGCTGATTCCCGTTTACGCCGGCATCAGGTACTCATTGGAGAATTGGAACAACCTGATCTGGGGGATTTTCCCTTTGAACCTTTACTGCGTACAGTAACTCTGGATTTAACTCCCCCAACCTTAGATGATATCACCGTAGACAGCCAGCGTTTGCTGGCGGCTCTGGCCGTACAGGGATATCAGCCGGTACATTTGCCCTTGCGTTTACTGCAGCGTTTGCCGGAAGACCTGCGGACTGCTATGTGGAAAGTGGATGTAATCATGACCCTTACTGATTGCGGCTGGCAGGTAATAGCGGTGGAACCAAACAACCCCGGCAAGGAACGCTTTGGTTTAGCGGTGGATATCGGCACCACTACAGTGGTAGTCAGCCTGCATAATCTGGCTAACGGCCAAACCGTGGCCAGGGCTGGCACATATAACCTGCAGGCCCAGTATGGCGATGATGTGATCAGTAGAATGATTCACGCTACGGAAAACAAAGACGGACTAACAGAACTGCAGCAGGCAGTTGTCAAGACGATTAATGATTTGATCCGGCAAATTGAAAAAGAAACCCAGATCAATCGGGAAGATATCTATGGTCTGGTAGCAGCGGGCAACACTACCATGTCCCAATTGTTTCTTGGCATTTCGCCCAAATACATTCGTCTGGAACCCTACATTCCAACTATATCCAGCGTGGCGGCAGTAGATGCCGCTGAGATCGGCGTTAAAATTCATCCCCGGGGCATGGTCTATTTGATTCCATCGGTCGCTTCCTATGTCGGGGGAGATATTACTGCCGGGGTACTGGCTACCCGTTTGACTGATGCGGAGGAAATCACGCTTTTTATTGACATCGGCACCAATGGAGAAATGGTGCTGGGCAATCGGGACTGGCTGGTGACCTGTGCCTGTTCCGCCGGTCCGGCTTTCGAAGGGGGCGGTATCACCTTTGGCATGCGGGCCATGGAAGGGGCCATCGAACGGGTGAAAATTGACTCCTCTACCGGAGAAATTGAGTACAAGACGGTGCAGGATGCCAAACCGATTGGCATTTGCGGATCAGGCTTAATCGAGTTGCTGGGCCAGCTGCGCCGGGCCGGTCTGATTGACCGTACCGGCAAGTTCACCGACCAGGTCCAAACTGACCGGCTGAGAGAGCGGGACGGAGAAAAGGAATACGTATTGGCCTGGGCCAAGGATAGTGGCAGCGGCAAAGATATTGTAATAACTGAAAGCGATATCAAAAACCTGATCCGCTCTAAAGGAGCCGTTTATGCCGGAGTGCGCAGCCTGTTAAGGGCGGTGGACCTGCCGCTTGAGGCCATCGACCGTATCTTCATTGCCGGCGGTTTTGGCCATTATCTCAGCATTCCGGAAGCGGTAGAAATCGGCTTGTTGCCCGATGTGGAACGAGATAAGTATGCTTATGTCGGCAATACTTCCTTGAAAGGGGCGCAATTGGCCTTGTTGTCGGTCTCTGCCTGGCATCGTGCTCGGCAGATCGGAGAAATGATGACCTATATTGAACTTTCTGCCGGCAATACCTTTATGGACGAGTATGTTTCAGCTTTGTTCCTGCCCCATACCGATCTGACCCAGTTTCCATCAGTGAAAGGATGATGACTATGCTGAAAAAAATTTTCCACTGGCCGGGTAAAAACCTGGTTTTAGCTATACCGATTGTTTTACTGATCGGGTTTATGGTAGGATACCAGTGGGATACTTCCTTTTTGAAAAAATATATCCTGGTGGCAACGGTGTTAATGATCTATCCCACCATGATCGGCTTTAAAATTAAAGAAGCTTTTGACCTGTCCCACTGGCAGGTGCTAGTGACCAGTTTACTGCTCAACTTTATTGTAATTCCCGGTATCGCATATATACTTGGCAAAACCCTGCTCACCAATGAACCGCTGCTGTTTGCCGGCCTGGTGCTGGCTTCCCTGTTGCCCACCAGCGGTATGACCATTTCCTGGACCATGTTGTTTAAAGGCAATGTGGCGGCGGCGGTAAAAATAACTGCTATCAGTTTGATTTTAGGTAGCCTGCTGGCGCCCTGGTACTTGCTGGTGATGGTAGGCAAACTTATTCCCGTTAATGTCCAGCAGACTTTCATTACAATAGCTATAGTAGTATTTTTGCCTATGTTACTGGGGAATATCACCTATCGCTGGCTGATGAAAAAATACACTCAGCAGGAATTTCAGCAAAAAATTAAACCCATTTTCCCCAGCGCCAGCGTGTGGGCTATGCTGTTTGTCATTTTCTCTTCCATTAGCATGAAGGCAAAAATGATTGTAGAAAACCCCGGGCTGATTGGGCAGGCTCTAACGGTACTGGTAGTCTTTTACCTGTTGAATTTCTTCCTCAGTACTGTAGTGGGCAAACTCTTATTAAAACGCAATGATGCAGTAGCCCTGGTCTATGGGACGGTAATGCGCAATCTGTCTCTTTCCCTGGGATTAGCAGTGACTACCTTTGGTCCCAAGGCAGCCTTGATTGTAACCCTGGCCTTTATCCTGCAGGTGCAGGGAGCTGCCTGGTATGGCAAAATGGCGGAAAAACGGCAATGGCTGGGTAAGCCCCAGACAGCATAATCAAGATTGGAGGTAATGGGAGATGGAATGGGAAAAACTGAGCAAAGAGGAACTGCTGGAGCGGCTGGCTAAAGCCAAAGAGGAACTGGAAGAAGTGGAAGAAGAACGGATGTTTGTTCTTTCTCAAACCGGTCTCCACGTGTCCGGTGGTACCGTAAGGAAATATGAGGAAGAAGTTAACCGTTTGCGGGAGCTGGTGAAAGCTATTGAAGCCAGATTGGCACAAATGTGAGATACGGGGCATAGGTATTTATTGACGGCGAAAGAGATGATTAGTATAATTAAAGTAAGAGTTGGAGGTGATACCTATGCCAAACTATGATTTTCAATGCCTGGAATGTGGACATAAATTTACCAAACTGGTTCCTCTGCAGGAAAAGGATAATGTTCGCTGTCCTGAATGTGGCGGACATGTGAAACAGCTGTTTGGTAGTTTTGGCTTTGCTGTTAAAGGCGGCAGCGGCTCCTGTTCTTCTTCCTCTTCCTGCGGTTTTGGCGGATTCAGTTGAGGTTAAACCAGGAGAACCGGTGGTTCTCCAGCAGGGAGGCGGCGGGTTCAAACCCGCCGTTCTTTCTAAGCGGCCCTACATAATAGGGGGTGGTTATATGAAAACTAATAATGCTGAACAGGAGATAAAGGAACTGGAAGCCCGAATAGCTGACCTTAAGAAGCGCTGGCCAGCCCATTCTCTGCGTCCTGCCATGGTACAAGAACTGGAAGAGCTGGAGGAAAGGCTGGAAGAGCTAAAAAGGGAGAGATAGAGCATGACCCATCGCTTTGACCCAAAACAAATGGCCAAGCTGGATAGTCCGGTACGACGGCAAATTTTACCCCCGGAACTGGTAATCAGCAAACTTCCGCTGCTGCCAGGTCAGGTTATTGTTGATTTTGGCTGTGGCAGTGGTTATTTTACTGAACCACTGGCCCGACAGGTTGGTTTGAATGGAAAAGTTCTTGCAGTAGATGTGGCTCCGGAAATGCTGGCAGCGACCCGTGAGAGATGTGATCAGGCAGGCTTGCTCAATGTGGAATATGTACAGACAGATGGGGTAAATCTGCTCCTCCCACAGCCAGCTGATGGGGTTTTCCTGGCCAATGTACTGCATGAGATAGAGAAACCGGTAGAATTTTTACAGCAGTTAGCTGCTGTAATGACTACTGCTGGTTGGCTGGCTATTGTTGAGTGGTTGCCCCAGCCTATGGAATGGGGGCCGCCCCTTTCTGAACGGCTAACCATTCAGGCTATTTATGAGCTGGTAGAAGGTAGCGGTTGGGAGTTGTTGTGCTGGGAAAAATTACCGCCAGCCCATGGGCTGGCCATAGCGAGGAGGAAATATGATGATTGATTTAGGGATCAGCAAAAAGGTTTCAGGGGAGTTCAGCCAGGTAGAGGAAAAAGTCAGAACAGCTTTACAGAACAATGGTTTTGGTGTGATTACCGAAATAGATGTTAAAGAAACTCTCAAGAAAAAGTTAGATGTGGACTACAGGAATTATAAAATTCTGGGGGCATGTAATCCGCCTATGGCTTATAAAGCTCTATCCCTGGAGCCTGCCATCGGTCTGATGTTGCCCTGTAATGTGATTGTGGCAGAAGAAGATGATGGCATTCTGGTATCGGCTATCAACCCCATGACTATGATGGGGATCATGAACAACGAAGGTTTACTTGAGGTAGCTACCCAGGTGACTGAAAAATTGCAAAAGGTGATTGCTGAAGTTTAAGGAGGAGATAACCATGGCAGAGCAAACTGTTATACAAATTTTTGGGTCCCGCATTGCCAGTGCCTGTTTTTCCGGTGGTTGAGGGCCATCCATATCTCCGGAGGAGATAGCTTACTCGCTGGATCGTGATTTCCGTCGTCTCTATGACAACCGGGTGATTGTGAAATATATCGATGTCGATGATGACGAATTGGATGAATATCCGGAAGTGGAAAAACTGGTAAAAGATAACCAGACTCCCTTGCCCATTGTGGCAATTGATAAAGAACCCTTATGGGCGGGATATATTTTCTATCCCTATATCGTAACTGAACTTAATAACCGGGGAATTAAACCTACGGCTAAATAGCAAAAAGCGCCCCTGCGGAGGGCGCTTTTCTGTTATAATATTCATGAGGTGAGGAAATGAGAAAACAGTGGTTTTTATTCAGTTTAGGCCTCCTGGTGATGATTTCAGTTGCCTGGTACTTATCCCGTCAGGCCGGGGGCCTGGCCGGTGCCTGGCTGTTTGGAATCATTTTTGGTTTTACGCTGCAGCGCAGCCGGTTTTGCATGGCCAGCATGCTCAGGGATTATTTTCTGTTCGGTTTTAAGCAACCTGCCCGTGCGCTATTTTTGCTGATGCTAGTCACTACAATCGGATTTACTATTGTGAGGGTATGGCGGCAAGCGACCGGACATACGATTGTCGGTTACTGGGAGCCCTGGGGATGGGGCACGGTGATTGGCGGCCTTTTGTTCGGCCTTGGTATGGTGTTAGCTGGAGGCTGTGCTTCCGGTATGCTGATGCGCATGGGGGAGGGTTATGCCATGCAATGGCTGGCCTTTATCGCCTTTCTGCTTGGTACCGGGCTGGCTGTCTGGCTCTTTCCCTGGTGGCAACAGGCCTTGAGGGCTCCTGTCGATTTGGCTACCCGTTTTCCTCTTTGGGGCCTGGCCACCACACAAATTGCGATCTTGACTCTGATCTGGTATAAACTACGGGGGGAGTAACTATGGCGGAAATATTTTTGGAAGCCTGGGGGGAAATGTGTCCCCTGCCATTATTAAAAGCGGAAAAAGAATTGAAGCAGCTTAAGCCGGGAGATTCGCTGGTTTTGGAAACAGATCACAGCTGTACAGCCCGCACCTTTGAAAACTGGGCTCGCAAGCACCAAGTGGTTTTGGAAGTGGAGGAAGTGGAATGCGGCGTATGGCAAATTCGCATCACCGTCCCTGGTACAAACGGGATTGGCCCTACTGGGCAGGCGCAATAGTATTGGCTATAGCCAATACCTTAATGCTGGCAGTTTATGCACAACCCTGGCGCATTACAACTGCCCTGGCGGGCTGGTGGGGAGCGATTTTAGAGAGCATAGGTTTCTCGCCAATTAGCTGGAGTTACTACCAGATTGAAGGGATGAAGCCTACTCTCAGTCAATGGGTTGCCGGCTATTTTGGTACCTGGCTGGTGGCCGGCATGGTTCTGGGATCTTTTCTGTCCAGTACTCTGGCGGGTCAATGGCGATGGCGGTCCATGGCCAATAGAACTATGGCGCTTCTCGCCCTGATTGGCGGCGGTCTGATGGGGCTGGGTGCCCGCCTGGCTTCGGGATGTAATGTGGGGGCTCTGGCCAGCGGAATTCCCTCTTTTTCCTTGCACTGTTACCTGTTTCTGCTGGCCGTAACGGCAGGAGCCGCCGTCGGAGCTTATCTGTTGCGCCGCTGGTTTGCTTAACAGAAGACCCGCTGGGCGGGATCAGATAAGAAATTCAGCAACAGCTTAACGCCAGGTGTCAATTTGGTTTGTTCCTTAGTGAGCAGATAAAAATAGAGCGGCATGTTGAGGCCTTCCAGCGGGAGGGCCTTTACTGTTTTCGTGCGGATTTCCCGCCGCATGACCGAACGAGGCAAAATGCTGATACCCATCCCTGCTTCCAGAGCTGATTTGATAGCCGCGATACTGTTTAATTCCAGGGTTTTTGGCAAGGCTTCAACACTGAGTCCCAGCTGTTGCAGATAATAGTCTATGGCAGAGCGCAGGCCGGAGTTCCGCTCTCCAGTAAGAAAAACTGCTCTTAATAAGTCCTGGGCGGTTACCTGAGCTGTTCCGGCCAGAGGGTGTTCAGCCGGTACGGCTACCAGCAGTTCGTCCTGGCCACAGGCATAATTGGTCCAGCCGGGATAGGTAGTGGCTCCTTCCAGCAAAGCCAGTTCCAGTTCGCCGTCAGCAAGCAATTTCACGATTTCTGCGGCTCTTTCCCGGCGTACTTTGACACAGTATTGTGGGTATTTTTCTTTAAAAACATATAAGGCACATGGCAAGGGAAAGTCTGCTACCAGTGTGCTGGCCCCCAGTAAGATCTGTTCCTCACATTTTTGGGAGTAAACATTCAATTCCTGCAGCAGCTGTTTTGCTTTTTCCAGGATCTCCTTACCATGTTCATAGACGAGAAAACCAGCGGGTGTTAGCATCAGCTGACGGCCCTGACGGTTTAGGAGCTGGACGCCAAGAGTTTCCTCCAGTTTTTTTAACTGGGCGCTGACTGCCGGTTGTGACATATGCAACAATTTGGCTGCGGCGGAAAAACTGCCCTCTTTGACAATGGTGATGAACAATTGAATTTGATGTAAGTTGAGCATAATATGTCCTCCTAATATATATAAACGTTTGGTTATAATTCTATCAAAATAACGAATAAAAGCAAGGCAGGAAATAAAAATAGTGGAGCGAATTATAAAAGTGAACACAAGAACTAATAGAAACCAAAACGGATTGTGTTTCTCTGAACAAGTGAGAGGAGGAGCGATTATGCTACAAAAAGCCATGACACGCCGCTCGTTTCTAAAAACTACGGCGGTCACCGGGGCCGCCCTGGCCGCTTCGCAGTGGCTAAGTTTCGGCGATTGGCTGACAGCAGCGGAAAAAGCAGAAGTGGTTGTTAAGCCGACGCTGTGTAATGGCTGTTCCAGCCGCTGTGGTGTGCTGGTGCATTTAAAAAACGGCCGGATCTGGAAAATTACCGGCAATCCTGACCATCCGGCCAGCAAGGGTAAGGTATGCGCCCGCGGACAGGGGGTGGCCAGCTGGGTTTATCATCCGGACCGTTTAACACAGCCGTTGAAACGGGTCGGGGATAACAAGTTTGAACCAATTTCCTGGGAACAGGCCTTTAAAGAAATTGGCGAAAAGCTGCAGGAAATCCGGCAGAAATACGGTGGAGAAACTATTTTCTATGCTCACAACCCCAAGGAAATCGGTGAGTTTTACGGGGAACGGCTGGCCTATGCCCTTGGTACTCCTACTATCCTTTCTCATCATGTGATGTGCAGCCTGAACCGGGATGTAGGCATGCAGTGGACGTTGGGTGGAGTTCCTTCGGCCGATGTCAGTAAAGCCAAATATATGATTTTTATCGGCCGTAGTTACGCTGACGGGATTAAACCTTCTTCCATTTCTGCCCTGCTGAAGGCCAAGAGCAAAGGGGCCAAGATTATTGTCATCGACCCCCGTTACAACAGCACGGCGCCCCTGGCCGACAAGTGGCTGCCGATCAATCCTGGTACCGACCTGGCTTTCCTGCTGGCTATGGCGCATGTAATCATTCGGGATAAGCTTTATGATGAAGAATTTGTCACTAAGAATGCTGTCGGTTTCCCGGAATTTGCTGCAGCCATGGCTCAGTACACACCGGCCTGGGCGGAAAAAATCACCGGCATCAAGGCTGAGACCATTGAGGAAATCGCTACCGATTTTGCCAAAGCCAAACCCAAAGCTTTTATTGAGCCAAGCTGGAAAGGGGGCTTTGGTTGCAGCTATCAGAACAGCACCGAAACAGCCCGGATGGTGGCCCTGGTCAATGCCTTAATCGGCAATATCAACCGGCAAGGCGGTCTTGTTTTTGGCGCCAAACCGAAGCTGGGCAAATTAGATCATACCAAATTCCCGGAACCGGAAAAACCGAAAGTCAGACGTCTGGATGAAGTTGGTGAAAATGACACTTATCCATTAGCTTTGCCGTCCAAAGGCATTATTCAACTGGTAGCGCAAAAAGCCAAAGAAGGCAAAGCCAAAGCAGGAATTGTTTATCACTTCAACCCAATCCGCAATGTGCCAGATCCCCAGCATATGATTGAAGGGTTTAAGAATCTGGAATTGCTGGTTGTTATCGACATGTTCATGAGCGAAACAGCAGAGCTGGCTCACTATGTGTTGCCAGAACCCACTTATCTGGAACGGACAGAACTAGTGGAGCCGCAAAAAGGCTGGGTCCCGGCTGTGGCTATCAGAGCTAAAGTTATGGAACCACTGCACAAAGAAACCAGGCCTTTTGATGAAATCGTGACCGGGATTGCCAAAGCGGCTGGAGTTGGCCAGTATTTCAACTTCACTCTGGAGGAAGTTAACCGGATTATGCTGGCCGGAGCAGGCGTTACTTTGGAACAGTTGCTGGAAAAAGGAGTTATCAGCTTCAAAGACCAGGAGATGCCGGAAGGTTTCACAGAACTGAAAACCCCCAGCAAAAAAGTGGAATTTGCTTCCCAGGCCTTTGCCAAGGCTGGTTTCAGCGCGGTGCCCCGTTGGATCGAGCCTCTGGTCAAACCCAATACTGAACAGGGAGAATTTCGGTTGTTGCACGGCAAGCAGGGTATTCACTCCCATACCTCTACTGCCAACTTGCCTGTACTGCTGGAAATTACCAAACAGTATGACATGGAAAGGCTGTGGATACCGGCTAAACGGGCCAAAGCGCTGGGTATCAAAGATGGTGACTGGGTTATTGTCGAGAACGATCGCGCCAAAGGGCGGATCAGGGCTAAAGTAACAGAAGTTTTGCATCCTGATGTTGTATACCTGCCCGGCCATTATGGCAGTTTTGCCAAAAAGATGCGTTATTCCAAAGGCTTTGGCATCAGCATGAACGACTTTATTAAATACATGATCGAACCCATGTCCGGAGCCGTCAATGCGATGGAAGTGGTCGTCAAAGTCCGGAAGGAGGCGTAAGACATGGCACGTTACGGGATGTTAATCGATACCAGGAAGTGTGTAGCCTGCTTTTCATGCAAAGTAGGCTGTCAGATGCAAAATGAACTGGAACCGGGTCAGGCTTTTACCCGGTTAGAGCAGAGAGAAAGCGGGGTGTATCCCGATGTCCGGGTGGAAAATGTCTTTATCCAGTGCCAGCATTGTGAAGACGCTCCCTGTGTCAAAGTTTGTCCCACCACTGCCAGCTACCGGCGGCCTGACGGTGTTGTCCTGGTTGACCCTGACAAATGTATCGGCTGTAAATACTGCATGGTGGCCTGTCCTTACCAGGCCCGGATCCAGGATGAGAAAACCGGGGTGGTGGAAAAGTGCCGTTTCTGTATTGAACTGGTGGAAGCGGGCGGTGAACCCCACTGTGTAACTTCCTGCATTACCGGTTGTCGGATCTTTGGGGACCTGGATGACCCCAAAAGTGAAATCAACAAGGAAATCATCAAACGGGGAGCCAAACCGCTCCGGCCTGATCTGTGTACAAAGGCCAAAATCTTTTACGTGAGGTGAGGACTTTATGGCATGGGGAACGATCATCGCAGCCTACCTCTTTTTAGCCGGGGTTAGTGCCGGCGCGTTTCTGACGGCAGTTAATGCTCCCCGCCTGTGGCCGCGGGGTAAGTGGGAGGCTTTGACTAAAAGCGGCATTTTACTGGCAATACCCTTAATGGCTCTTGGTTTGTTGTTACTGGTATTTGACGCTGAAGCGGGCTTGAAAGCGCCCTGGCGCTTTTTGTACCTCTTTTTGAACTTCCCGGGTTCAATGATGACCAACGGTACTATCATCATCTCCCTGTATATGCTGGTACTGCTTTACTGCGGCTGGCTGGTATGGAAAAAGCAAGAATTGCCGCGCTGGCTGGTAACAACCGGCAACCTGCTGGCGCTTGGTACAGCTGGATATACGGGCTTGTTGATCGGTGTAGTAAACACTGTTCCTCTCTGGAACACGGCAGTTTTACCGGTGTTATTCCTGGTTTCTGCGCTGTCGACGGGGATGGCAGCAGCCGTTATCACTGCCCTCTGGCTGGATGGTGGAATTATTGGTCAGCTGCAGGGTATTAAAAAAGTGCACCTGGGTCTGCTGATTGGAGAGTTGATTTTGCTGTTTTTCCTGGTTTATGTAACCGGCACTTCTTCCGATGTAGCCCGGCAATCGGTAGATTTGCTGTTGACCGGCAAATTTGCTGCTCTCTTCTGGGGTGGACTTATCGGCCTGGGCCTGGTACTGCCTCTACTCATTGAATGGTGGGAAATGGGCAATGCTAAACATGAAAACAAAGCTTTGACTGTCTTAAGTGAAGTGATGGTACTGTCTGGAGGATTTATTCTGCGCTACCTGATTCTTGCCGCAGCCCTGCCGGTTAATCTCCTCGGTTAGGGGGATGAAAATGAACAGTGAAATATGGTTTGAATTGGCCGATGCCCTGAAGGAGCCGGAAGACTGGAATTACCGGGACGATTATCTGGAAGCCTTTGTTCATCCTAAGACCAGGATTATCCCCGTGGAATCCCTGTTTCGGCCCTGGAGCGAAGGGGAGAAAACTGAACTCCCCTTCGCCCGGCAAAAGGGCTATCTTTTATCAGACCGGTCCCTGCATATGAGAGAGCTGTTAAATCAGTATGGACTGGAAATACCGCCAGAAATGCAGGAGACCCCGGATCACCTGATAATCGAACTGGAATTTCTGGGCTTTTTGCTGGCAAACGGAAAAGGGGAGGAAGCAAAAGCCTTTGTGGGGGAGCATTTGGACTGGGTACCGGAATTGGTAGAAGAAGCCAGAAGAAGGTTGCCGGTGGACAACCGGTATCTGAGAGTTCTGCAGGAGGTTGAGGCGAAAATCAAGGAGAGCTTTGTGTAATCGAGCGCCCTGTACAATTTTGTACAGGGCGCTTCATGATTCGCTTTCTTTTTCTACTTGTTCTTTTTCTGGTTTTGGTTCAGGTTCGGGTTGCTCTGGCTCAGATGGAACTTGATCCTGTAAACTATCTGGCGACTGCTGAGGTTTATGTTTATCAGATTTTGTTTTTTTATTTAATTGCTTTATAAATTCTGGTTTTTGCTGTTGTTTTGATCCTGTTTGGGTCTGTACCTGAGGCTGCTGTAAATCTTCTTTTTTCTCGTCATCATCGTCTTCAGCAAAGATGCTTTCATTTTCATCAGCCTGGATGTCTCTGATACTGTGTTTTTTCATATCTTCAATATCTAATTTTTTACCCCTGGCTTTCAGGCGCTTCCAGGTTAGATATTTGCCTACGGAAACCTGTTGTTTGTCAGCCTCTTCTTTGTCGGCAGGTTCGGCTTCCAGAGCAATGGCTTGAGCAGGAATAGCTTTCGCTTTGATTTTTTCAGCTAGTACCAGTTTCACCCGCTCTTTAGCCACGGTAGGTTTTACCTTATTTTTCTTAACTACCGTCAGAGTGGTTACAATCAGATTTTGTTTATCTCTGGGCAGATAGTTGTTCTTTGCAGCTAGGTCGAGGATTTGATCCAGGGCTTCTTCCCAGGTTAAGCCTTGCAGTTTGGCTTTGGCAAGCAAACGCTGACCATCAGGGTTTAAACCACGGGCCGAGAGAATACGGCCATCTTCAGTCAGTCCTAGCTCAATACTGGGGTTGATGTCAACAGTAAGAAAGGCGACGGGCTCAGCCTGAGCTATCTGGACTTTCTCTTTAAGTTTTACTGCCGGGGGCTGGTTGACTGTCTCCTGGACATGATTCTGCTGTGGCATTAATTTAAGAGCAGCCAGCAGGAAAAGGAGGGCGAAAGCAGCTGCCAGGGTACTTAGAGCCCAGTTAGGCCAGGACAGGGAAGAGGCAGGAGTGAAAATGATTTCCTCACCGGGATTAACCTGGTGATTTTTAGCCGGTATCCGGTGAAAATCTCCGTCCGGGGTTAGGACAATCAAATATTTGCCATCGCGCTTGACTACCATGCCTTTAATTTTGGCTTTCATTCCTGCTCCCTCTCTTCCAGTTGTAACAGTGGTTTGAGATAATAGATTAAGTGAACAAACTCCGTTGCGTCATGTAGAATCAAAGCCACAGCAATCAGATATTTGCGCCCCTTTTCCAGGGTCTTCAGGCTGACACCGCTCACTTCAGCCAGCTGCTTCGCGGGCACAGTTTTTTTCTCCAGCAATTGTTGAAATAAGGATTGATTTTGGGCCAGGTAGCGGGCAGCTTTGACTAATGCCTGTTTGGTATCCCTGTGCCTGGGGGCTGAGTCCACCAGGTCATTAAAGCTAATGGCGAATGGTTGAAGTTTTTCTTCCAGCAGGGCCAGTTCCAGTCCGCGCTCTTCCGCCAGGGAACGGGCTTGATACTGGGCCAGAGAAAGTTGCAGTTCAGCGGGACTGAAATCCTCTTCCTGTTCGTTTTCAATATCCAGACTGAGATGCTGGTGCCGCTGTTCGGCCCGCAGCCAGTCCAGCAGCCGGCTCCGGATTACCAGAGCGGCAAAAGGAAGAAAGGGAGTACCCTTTTTCTGTTGAAAGCGAAGTATGGCTTCATCAAAGGCGGTCAGTGCAATATTTAGTTCCTCATCTACTCCCCAGTTTAGAAAACGCCCTACTGTCTGACTGGCTATTTTAACAATAAATGGTTGATATTCCTGCAAGAGCTGTTCCCTGAGTTGACGATCCCCTTGCTGGGCCCGGAGTACCAGTTCCTCCATCTTTACACCTCTATGGCTTTTTCTTTATATTATACGATAGAATTTAAATTTTTGGGGGTTAAATTAATGGCAAAACGTTATCGCGGCCAGGGCGGAGTCAGTACAGTCAGGCCTGGAGGCCATCCGGAGGAAGTTTTTTTAAAAATAAAAATAGCTCCAGGTTCTATTCGGTACCTGAAAAATATTCTTGAAGGATATGAGCATCTGGCGTTTATGGTACCTTTAAATGGGCGGGAAGGGATTGTGGCCCTGCATACTACCAGCAGCTTGAAAAACAATTTAATCGCTGTTCTGGAAAACTTACCCTTTCCTGTGGTTTTTCTCTATGATTAGGAATAGCGAAAAATTATTTTGATATTAGCAGGAAAATCGGCCTGACATAGCGAATTAGCTTATATCAGATTGTTCAGTTAAGTACAAAAGAGGTGGCCTCGATGTTTAACCGGATGGAACCATGGTTAAGCCCCCTGCCCTTACATAAAGGGGATATGATCGATTATGAATATCGTTATGGTTTCCTCTTTAGGGGAATGGTAGCAGGGATTACAACTGTTCTGGGCTGGTGGCATACCAATGGCTATGGCTTTTCGCTAGTTGGCGCTTTACTGGTGTTGTTGTTGTTAAATGTTTTTTATTACCTGGCCTTACGTCAATGTTATCGCATTCGCCTTATCTGGGGTATGCGGCTGTTAATTTCCCTGACCATGTTACTCTGGGTCTGTTATGTGACGGTCCTGCCAGGCATGTTAAACTTACAGGCGGCATTGTTGATGGCCGTCTTACTGGAGCTGGCCATGGCCCAACCGGGGCTGATGGAGTTTGTTTTACTGGGGCTGGGAGGCCATCTGGCCTTTGTGGCAGCCCACTGGTGGCGGGAAGGGAACTTGCTCTTTTATGCGAGTAAAGAGTTCTGGGCCACCATCATCGTTGTGTCTTTCTTTTACCTGGGAGTTTTGCTGGTGATTCGACGCACCTGGTGGCCGGAGCGTTTGCTGAATCAAGCGGATAATTATGCCGGTTTTTTGAACCGAAAATCTTTTATGCAAATGGCAGAAAATAAAATTCAGGAAGCGGAAAAAACGGGTGAAGAGCTGAGCCTGGTTCATATCGATTTGCACGGTTTGGATGAAATTGCGGCCCGCTACGGGGTAGCTATGACGGAGATTTTTTTTCGCACCGTCATCCAGGACAATCAACGCCAGCGCTGGGGGATAATGGGGCGATGCGGTTATCAGCGCCTGGGTTTGCTGGTGGAAGGAGATTATCAGCAGGCCCGGAACATGGTAGAGAGATTTTTTCAACACCTGCGGGAAAAACACCAATTCTTTTTCGGCGAAGAAGATGTCTTTGCCCAGGCGGGATTGGCTTCCTATCCTCAACATGGCCATGCGGTTTTTCAATTGATTGATTATGCTGATTTGGCCCTGAGCTATGCCGGGGAACAACCCTGGGCCATCCAGGTTTATCATGGACTGGGGGATTGCTGTTCCAATTTGTCAGCACGCCGGTATATAGGCCATCTTCAGACTTTGCTCAACCGGATTAAGGATTATGATGAAGAACTATACTGGCATTCGGTCAATGTCGCCCAGTATGCCGCTTTTCTGGCCTGCTTGCTGGGATTACCTGCTCCAGAGGTGAATCGTATACGCCTGGCCGGTTTACTGCACGACCTGGGCAAAACCAGCTGGAGCAGAGAACTGTTTTTGAAAACGGGGAATTTAACGGAAAAAGAGTGGCAGGAGATCAAGGAACACCCTCAACTGGGCTGGCAGCTGATTACTGAAACCACTTCCTGGATTCCCGATGAAATCCGATATGGGGTACTTTATCATCATGAGAATTTTGATGGGAAGGGGTATCCTAAGGGTTTGGCCGGGAAAAATATCCCTCTGGTAGCCAGGATTATTGCTGTGGCTGATGTCTATGATGCCTTGCGGGAAGAACGGCCTTACCGGCCCAGCAAGAACTTAAGTGAGGCCTTACGGGAATTAAACAGGATGGCCTACCAGCGGCTGGATCCCTATCTGGTAGAGTGTTTTATCCAGCAAATCAACGGGCTGGAAAAGGATTTGCCGCGCAAACTGACAACGAACACGGTAGAAGAATGGATTCGCATCACATTTTGTCATAAAAGTGCTTGACACCTCCCGCTGGAGGTGTTATATTTTTAGCAATAAAACAAACTAAACAAATCGGAATTATAGGAATAGGGGGAGTGGTCATGGCATTGGTGAATCGAGTTTTAACAGGACCGGAAAGGGAGGAGGCTTTGACCCGGCTGGAGAAAGCCGAGAAGATTCTGCTGGGGGCCAAAGAGTTATCGGATCTGGAAATGCTGGCAGTAGGGGCTTTTTCACCCCTAACCGGCTTTATGACTCAGGAGGATTATCGGCGGGTGGTGGCAGAAATGCGCCTGGCCGACGGGCAAATCTGGAGTATGCCCATCACCCTTTCGGTTTCAGCGGAACAGGCGGCCAGCCTGAAACCCGGGCAAGAAGTGGCTCTGGTGGGTGCCGACCAGACTATCTACGGGTTATTGCAGGTGGAAGAAGTTTACAGCTATGATAAACGAGAAGAAGCCCGGCAGGTTTTCCGCACCGAAGATGAGGCCCATCCCGGGGTAAAGCGCCTGTATGAGCAGGGAGAATATCTAGTCGGGGGACCTATCTGGCTGGTAAACCGGCCCAGACCTCAGTTTCCCGATTTTCACCGGGATCCCGAGGAAGTGCGGGCAATCATCCGTTCCCGGGGCTGGCAAACGGTGGTTGGTTTCCAGACCCGCAATCCGGTCCACCGGGCCCATGAGTACATCCAGAAATGCGCTCTGGAAATAGTGGATGGCTTGCTCTTGCACCCATTAGTAGGAGAAACCAAGGCAGATGATATTCCTGCCCATATTCGCATGGAGAGCTATCAGGTGCTGCTGCAAAAGTACTATCCCCAGGAGCGGGTGCTGCTTTCAGTGCTGCCGGCAGCCATGCGTTATGCCGGACCCAGGGAAGCAGTTTTTCATGCTCTGATTAGAAAAAATTACGGCTGCACCCATTTCATTGTCGGTCGAGACCATGCTGGAGTTGGCAATTATTACGGTACTTATGACGCCCAGCTGATTTTCCGGGAATTTAAACCGGAAGAACTGGGAATAACTCCCCTTTTCTTTGAGCATACCTTTTACTGCCGTGCCTGTGGCAATATGGCATCAAGCAAAACCTGTCCCCATGGTCGGGAAGAACATGTAGTATTGAGTGGTACCAAAGTACGAGAGATGCTCACCCGGGGAGAAGTGCCGCCACCGGAATTCACCCGGCCGGAAGTGGCGGAAGTCTTAATTCGGGGTTACAGGGAGGAATAGTTGATGAAATGCCATTACTGCGGCAACCGCCGTTCGGAACTATACCTGTATTGCCCGGCCTGCGGGGCAGAGGAGGGCAAGGAGTACCGGCAGCCCCCCCGGACTTTTGAGCTTTATCGTACTCATCGCCTGCCTGCTCAAATCTTACCGGAGGGAAAACGAGACCTGTTTCGGGATTTTATCAAAATGCCAGTGGGTAATCTCTGGATAGTCCGTATTCTCCTGCCTCTGGGCCTCCTGCAGGCGGATCAGCTGGCGGAAATAGGGCGTCTGGCCAGAGAATATGGCCAGGGGGAAGTGCACTGGACCACTCGCCAGGGCCTGGAAATTCCCGGAGTGACGGGGGAAAAAGTGCTGGACCTCCAGGATGAATTAGCTGCCCTGGGGCTTAAAACAGCACCCCGGGGAGGCACTGGGCGCAATGTGGTTTGCTGTCCGGGTCAGCCCACCTGTACCAACGGGCTGGCGGCAGTGAGGGAACTGGCGCAGCAGTTACAGCAGGAGTTTGCCGGTAAACAGGGTTATCCTCATAAGTTCAAAATTGCCATTTCCGGCTGCCCCAACAATTGTGCCCGGGCTGAGGCCCATGATTTTGGCCTGATTGCGGTACAACAGGTTCGGGTGGAAAAAGAAAAGTGTACCGCCTGTGGGCTTTGCGCCAGGGCCTGTAAGGAAAAAGCTATTACCATTACCGCAGAGGGGGCAGTAATTGATTACAGCAACTGTCAGGAATGCGGTATGTGCCTGCGGGCCTGCCCGGCCGGAGCGATTATAGAGACTGCCAGGGGCTACAGGGCACTGGTTGGCGGAAACGGGGGACGGCATCCCCGGTTGGGACGGCTCTGGCGTCAGCTGGCTCAGGCAGAGGAAATTGTGGATTTAATTAAAGAGGTACAGGCTGACTGGATTGCCCATGGCCGCACCAAAGAAAGAATAGGCGCTTATCTTATACGCAAAGAGCAGGAGGGGAAAGCAAATGAGCAATAAGGAAAAAGGTTTTATACTCTGGTTCACTGGTCTATCCGGGGCTGGCAAATCCACCCTTTCCGGTCTGGTAGCCGAGGAGCTGCGGCGGCGGGGTAAAAAAGTGGAGATCCTGGATGGAGATGAAGTCAGGGAAAATCTGTCCAAAGGTCTGGGGTTCAGTAAGGAGGATCGGGATACCAATATCAAGCGCATCGGCTTTGTAGCCAAACTGCTGGCCCGTAACGGGGTAGTGGCCATAACCGCTGCAATTTCCCCCTACCGGGAAACCAGAGACTATGTCCGCTCCACTTATCCTGATTTTGTGGAGGTATTTGTGGATTGCCCCCTGGAAAAATGCATAGAGCGGGATGTGAAGGGCCTGTACAAAAAGGCTCTGGCTGGAGAAATTCCCCAGTTTACCGGGGTTTCTGATCCCTATGAGCCTCCTTTAAATCCGGAAATTGTGGTAAAAACCCATGAGCAAACCCATGAAGAGTCAGTAGCTACTATTATTCGCCGGCTGGAGGAGTTAAACTATCTATAAATAGAGATTGTAAAGGAGGACCAGCCCATGATTGACCTCCATACCCATACCACAGCCTCTGATGGCACCTTCCGTCCGGCTGAACTGGTGGAGCTGGCTTATAAGCAGGGTTTGGCTGCTCTGGCGATTACCGATCATGATGTAGTAGATGGTTTAGCAGAAGGCATCGCCCGTGGCCGCGAGCTGGGCCTGCCTGTTATTTCCGGAGTGGAAATCAGTGTTGAATGGCAGGGGCGGGAGATGCATATACTGGGCTACTATATCGATCACCAGCATCCGCAATTACTGCAAAATCTGGCCCAGCTCCGGGAGTTTCGCGCCCAGCGTAACCCGAAAATGGTGGAGAAGCTGCAAGCCCTCGGGATCGAGATAACCATGGCAGAAGTGGAAGCCAAAGCCCAGGGGCAGGTGGTGGGGCGCCCGCATTTTGCCGCTGTATTACTGGAAAAAGGGGTAGTAAGTTCGGTAAATGAAGCTTTTGATAAATACCTGGCCCGGGGGGGACTGGCTTATGTTCCGAAAGAGAGGCTAACCCCCCGGGAGGGAATAACTTTGATTCGTCAGGCTGGAGGGGTTCCGGTGCTGGCTCATCCCAGGTATCTAGGCTTAGCTCAGTCCCAGCTGGTTGATCTGGCCCGGGAATTGCGGGATTATGGGCTGGCCGGAATAGAAGTCTATTATTCGGAAAACAGCGAGGCTGATACTGCTCAGGCCAGAGCAGTTGCAGAAGAACTGGGGCTGGTGATGACCGGGGGCACGGATTTTCATGGTACCAACAAACCGGAAATCCAGCTGGGACGCGGTCATGGCAATTTAAGTATTCCCTTTAGCCTGGTTGAGGAGTTGGAGAAAGCATGGAAAAGGTTGACCTCTTGATCATTGGCGGCGGGGCAGCCGGATGTATGGCTGCTATTGCCGCCCGGGAAATAGACCCGGCTTTAAGGGTAGTAATAATGGAGAAAGCGGAAATCAGCCGCAGTGGCTGCCTGGCAGCTGGAATCAATGCGATTAATGCCTATCTTAACCCGGGCCAGACCCCGGAAACTTTTCTGGCTTATGTGAAAAAAGATAACTATGGTCTGGTTCGGGACGATCTTGTCCTGACTATGGCCGAACGGTTTAACAGCATGGCTCGCCGTCTGGCCGAATGGGGGTTGCCCTTCAAACGGGATGCCGAGGGCAATTTTCTTCCCCGCGGGCCCCGTTCGGTACAAATCGAAGGGGAGAGCATTAAGCCGGTACTGGCCGCGGCGGTAAGACGGGCAGGAATAGAAGTCTGGAACCGCACGGTATTGCTGGATCTGGTCCAGGTGGAAGGCCGTGTGGTGGGGGCCCTGGGCTGGGAGACCAGAACTGGCCGTTTCCGCCCCGTCCTGGCCAGAGCCGTTATCCTGGCCACCGGGGGAGCAGCGGGTATCTATCGTCCTAATAATCAGGGAGAAGCCCGCCATAAAATGTGGTACTGTCCCTTTAATACGGGGGGTGGGCTGGCTGCTGGCTTACGGGTTGGGGCAGCCTTAACCTCTCTGGAAATGCGGTTTATTGCTCTCAGGACCAAGGATGCCATTGCTCCCACCGGGACGCTGGCGCAAGGAGTAAAAGCTAAAGAAGTAAATGCCCGGGGGGAAAACTATCTGGAACATTATGCTGACCGCACTACTCCGGGCCGACTGGCGGCCTTGCTGGCGGAAATGACGGCAGGACGGGGCCCCTGTTATCTGGATACCTCTCATCTGGGAGAGGAGCAGCAGCGGCAACTACAGGAGGCATATTTAAACATGGCTCCTGGTGCGGTGCTTTACTGGGCGGATCGGAATCTGAGGCCCAATCAGCCGGTGGAGATAATCGGGACTGAGCCCTATCTGGTGGGCGGTCATGGTATGGCAGGATTCTGGATAGATAGCGGTCGCCGAACCACTGTACCGGGCTTGTATGCGGCTGGAGATATTGCTGGTGGCGCCCCCAAAAAATATGTAACCGGGTCCATGGCTGAAGGGGAAATTGCTGCTCATACGGCTGTAGCCGAGCTGCAGGAATATGATGTTGAAAAGGCAATGGCTGCGGCAGAAACTCTATTAAAGCAGCGACAAAGTCAGTTTGAGCGATGGCAGAAACAGCAAGGGTATCTGACCCCCTGGCGTTTGGAGGAGAGATTGCAAAAAATCATGGATGAATATGCTGGCGGGATTAGCACCGGCTATAAATATACGGAAGCCGGGCTGAAACGGGCCCGGCAGGAGCTGGCCTGGCTGGGCGAAGATTTGCAGCAAATAGCCTGTACCGACAATTACCAGCTTTTACAGGCGATTGAAGTGGAAGAGCGCTGGTTGCTGGCCCGGGCCCTGGTTGAACACATGCTCTATCGCAAGGAGAGCCGCTGGCCAGCCTATCAGGAGTTTCTTGACTATCCCCGCCGGGATGACGGGCGCTGGCTCTGTTTCATCAATTCCCGCTATCGCCGGGAGCAGGATATGTTTGCCATAGAGGAGGTGCCCTATCATGCCACCTCTGATTAACCGTGAACGCTGCAATGGTTGCGGCCAGGCGGCAGAGAGCTGTTGCCAGCGGGTCTGTCCGGGAGATTTGTTAATCCGGAAAGATGGTAAGGCAGAGTTGCGTGACGGGCGGTCCTGCTGGGACTGCGCCGCCTGTGTCAAAGCCTGTCCCCGTCGGGCTATCCGGTTGGTCCTGCCGGCAGAAATCGGTGGCGGCCGGGCCTGGCTGGGGATTGAAGGGAAAGAATGGGTGCTGGCCTATCCTGATGGTAAAACTGAACGATTTCCTTTACCAGAAACCAAAACCCCGACCTGATCTTCAGGCCGGGGGCTCTTTTATTTGGGTTGACAGAGGTCTTCTTCGGGAAGCGGAGGGAAAGCGGGGTTTGGAGGGGCATCCCCGAAACGCATGATGTGTAACTCGCCACCTAATGCTTGCTGATAGAACTTAACTGCTTCTTCGCAATTGCCATTGAAAGTTACGTACGGTACTACCCAGTTACCCAATATTACCCCTTCTTTCTGAAGAATTTCATGTATATTATAACGGATTGGGTTGTAATTGCAAAAAAAATCCCTTGACAAAACATCCCTACCATTAAAAAATGATTGCGCAAGGAAATAAGTTGCACTATAATAAAAACTGACCAGTCAGTACAAAAAGGGGGAGTTATAATGCCAAGAAAAAGGATGCTAACAATTATCGCCGCTGGAATACTGGCCCTGGCTTTTAGTGGTTTCTGGCTCATGGGCGGTGGCAGTAGTAGTGGCAGTATCCTGACAGGCGGGAACACCTACACAGCTACCATCGAGGGTACAGAAATAGACGTAGCCTTCAAGATCCCCGGCAAATTAGCGAAGGTATACATTGAAGAAGGAGACCAGGTAAAACCAGGTCAGCTCCTGGCAGAGCTGGAAAGTAAAGAACTGGCCGCCCAGCTGGAACAGGCCCGCGGTGCCTATCAGGCGGCTGTGGCGAAAGTAGCTCAGGCTGAGGCAGCGGTTAAGGCGACCAGAGCAGGAGCCTGGGCCCAGCTCAGCAAAGCCCAGAGTGGCTATGCTGCCAAGGCTGATGCTAACCGCAAGAATGTAGCCATGGCCAAAGCTGCCCTGGATGCGGCCCAGACCGCTAATGACATTGCTAAAGCCAACTGGCAACGGGTTCAGGAACTGTACCGGGAGGGAGCAGTGCCAAAAAGCAAATATGAAGAAGCCCAGATGGCGTATGCCAAAGCCGAGGCAGAACTGGCAAGAGCCAGAGAGACCTATAATCTGGCCAGCGGAACAGCCGGGCAGAAAGAAGTAGAAGCTGCGGCCGATGATGTGGCTCTGGCCCAGGCCAATCTGGAGCAAATCAACTTGCGGGAAAAAGATGTGCAGGCAGCCAAAGCCGCAGTGGAACAGGCCAGGGGGGCCCTCAATGCTGCTCAGGCCATGTATGAAAATCGCCTGCTCTATGCTCCCGCTGGCGGGATAGTATTAACCCGCAATATGGAGGCAGGGGAGATGGTGGCAGCTGGCTTGCCTTTTGCCACCCTGGTGGATTTGGATGACCTCTTTATCAAGATCTATGTTACTGAGGACAAACTGGCCTCTCTGTCCACTGGCAAGGAAGTGACGGTAGAAATTCCTGCCCTGAATAATGCCGTCTATAAGGGTAAAATCGTAAATATCAGCGCTGCCGCTGATTTTGCGGTGAAAAAAGCTACCAGTGAACTGGGGCAGACGGATATTCGTTCTTTTGCCGTTAAAATCAAACTGGTGAACCGGGATCACAAATTGCGGCCGGGTTTGACAGCAAAAATACGCCTGTAAAGGGGTGGGAATAATGTTGGAAGTTAACAACCTCAGTATTGCCCGCCGCCGAGGTTACTATTTTCAGAATCTATCCTGGCGCTTGCAACCTGGTGAGTTACTACTGGTCTATGGAGCTCGCAATAGTGGCAAAACCCAGTTACTGGAGGTTCTGATCGGCGCTAGAATCGCAGCGTCCGGGGAAGTTAGACTGGCTGGCCAACCTGTGCGGGGAGGATTGCCCTTGCCCATTACCCGAGTGGGTTATGCGCCCCAGAGCCTGGGGCTATGGCCTGATTTGACCGGGGAAGAAACTATCAACTTTTTTACCGGCTATAATGAACAATTAACCAGGGAGTTAAAACATAACTGGCAACTGGAAGAAGCCTGGCGGAAACCGGTGGGAGAGCTGGAAGGGCCGCTCAGGCAGAGAATAAATCTTGCGGTCAGTCTCGCGGGGAACGCTCCCTTGATTGTCTGGGATGAACCTCTGGCAATAGCCGATCCTGGAACACGAACAGTGATTTTCGATAATTTGCAGCTTTCCTTGCAGTCTGGCAAAACGATAGTATTGACCACTGCGTTCTGGCAGGAGGCAGAAAATTTGCCAGTAGATAAAGTTCTGTGGCTGAAAGGAAATGAAGCTGTTCTGGTGGCACCGGTAGAACTCTCTCGGGCTTTGCAGGGAGGGGTGTCGGCATGAAAATCAGTGACATCGCCTGGCTGGAATTTCTGCATATTAAAAAGGACCGACGCCTGGCAGCGGTTTTATTCTTAATACCAGCACTTTATCTGCTGATTTTTGGTTATCTTTATTCGGCGCAAAAAGTAAGGGAATTGCCCACACTGGTGGTGGATGAAGAAAATTCCTATCTGAGCCGGGAACTGGTACGGGCCTATGACCAGTCGGAAACCTTTCGCATAAGCGGTTTTGCTCTGAATGAGACAGAGGCGCAAAAGGAAATAGATGCAGGTCGGGCGCAGATAGTGCTGATAATTCCGGCGGGATTGACCAGGGACTTAAAAGAGGGAAAAAGTCCGGCGATTATGACCCTGATCAATGGCAGCAATATGATTATCGCCAATGCTGCCACCAGGGCGGCCAATGAGATCGTCGCCACCTTTGGCGCCGGAGCCAGTCTGAAAGTCATGGAAGCAGCGGGCATAAATCCGGAAAAAGCCCGGCATACCCTGCAACCTTTGTTGTTCCGCTATCGGGTCCTTTACAATCCCACTTTTAATTATACTAACTTTCTCTTGCCCGGGTTGCTGGGAGCCGTAATTCAGCAGGTCCTATTGCTGGGGGTCGCTTTAGCTATCACCAGGGAAAAGGAGCAGGGAACCTGGATTCGTTTGCTGCAGAGCCCAGGGGGACTCAAGACGGTGCTTCTGGGTAAAGGATTGGTTTATTTCCTGGTCGGCTGTCTGGATTCCCTCTTGACCTTTGCCCTTTTACATTGGCTTTGGGGTGTTCCCATCAAGGGCAATGGTCTTTTGCTTCTGGTCTTTAATTTGCTATTTATTCTGGCTTTAGTCGCAGTGGGGCTGACAGCATCTCTTTTCAGCCGGACCCAGCTGGAGGCCACTCAGGTAACCATGCTGATTGCCATGCCCTCTTTTCTCCTGTCAGGCTATACCTGGCCTATGTTAGCAATTCCTGATCCCTTAAAACCCCTCAGCTTTATTTTGCCTCTGACCTATTATACCCATGGTTTACGGGCCCTGGTGGACCGGGGCCAGGGCTGGCAGGCTCTGAAGGTGGATGTGGCCGCTTTTCTGGCCCTGATTTTCCTCTGCTGGTTGCTGCTAAAAAAATTTGCAACAAATTTTGCGGAAAAGCAGGAAAATAACCCTGTCGGTGACGAATAATATAATGGTTTGTAACGGATGGTGCAAGAAAAGCGGCGGAGGTGGTGTTGTGAGCGCCCATGTAGTTTTGCTCACTCCTCCCTATCATGCAGGGGTTATTGAAATTACCGGAACCTGGCCGCCTTTAAATCTGGTGTATCTGGCAGGGGCTTTGCGGAATAAAGGCATACAGGTTGAAATTTATGATGCCATGTCTTTAAGTCATAGCGTGGCTGAGATCCAGGCCAGACTGGCTCAGGTGAGGCCGCAAGTAGTAGGAATTACGGCTACCACTGCCAGCGCACCGGCGGCAATAGCCACTCTGAAAGCGGTCAGAGAGGTGTTACCCACTGCCTTGCTGGTGATGGGAGGAATCCATGCCACCTTCTGCTGGGAAGAAATTTTAACCAGCTCTCCCTGGGTGGATGTTATTATCAGGGGGGAAGGGGAAGAGACTTTCCCGGAACTGGTGCAGGCCTGGCAGGATGGGCGCAGTTTCCGGACTGTCAGGGGCATTGCCTACCGGGAACAAGGCGAGCCTTGCGCTACCGAGCCCAGGCCTTTGCTTGAAGATCTGGATACCCTGGCACCAGCCTGGGATTTGCTGGACTGGGATTTATACCGCTACCGGATTACCGATTCCCGGCTGGCGATTGTCAGTGGCTCCCGCGGTTGTGATCAGGAATGTCGCTTCTGTTCCCAGCACCATTTTTGGCGTAAACAATACCGGGAGCGCAGTCCTGAATCTCTGGTTCAGGAGATCCTGGAGTTGCGGGACCGTTTTGGGGTGGAGATGGTACTGTTTGCTGATGAATATACCACTAAAAACCGGGAACGCTGGGAAAAGTTCCTCGATCTTTTGCTTGAGGCTCAACCGGGGGTCATGCTGACGATGGAAACCAGGGCCCCCGATATTGTACGGGATCAGGACATCCTCTGGAAATACCGGGCCGCCGGGTTTATCCATGTCTATATCGGCGTGGAATCGGCCAACCAGGCTACTCTGAATGCCTTGCAGAAGAATATCAAGGCGGAAGAGGCGGAAACAGCCATCCGCCTGCTGAATGAGCAGGGAATTTTGACCGAGTGCTCTTTTCTCCTGGGACACTGGGAGGAAACGCCCCGGTCCATTGAAGAGACTTTGCAGCAAGCCTTGCGGTATAATCCGGATCTGGCCCATTTTCTCTTCCTGACGCCATGGCCTTATGCCGACCTGTGGCAGGAGGTAGCGGAAAGAGTAGAGGAATGGGATTTCAGCAAGTATGACCTGGTTCATCCCATCATGCCCAGCCGGGCTATGAGCCGGGAGGAGCTGCGGGAAGCCATGGTTCGCTGTTTCAAGGTGTTCTACCGGGAAAAAATGCGCCAGTATTGCCAGGAAGCTGAAGATAGTTTCAAGAAACGGTATATGCAAAAATCCATGAAAGTGCTGTTCAATAACTCTTTTTTGACCGAATTTCTGGCAGGAATGAAAAGATAGAATATAAAACCTCCGCTGCTGTGCGGCAGACGGAGGATCTTTTCATTTTGTATCGAATTGGTCCTTATATCGGTTTTTAAGAGGATGACCATATTCTTTTTCGGATTGGACTTTCTGGGAAGATTGTTTAGAGAAAGCATTAATTACGTCAGCTACGACAAGCAATATAGAATAGAGAAGGGGAGGGGTATTTTTGACACAGGATAAAAAGCAGTTAACGATGTTCGACATTAAGGAAGCTCCTGGCCGCCCCATGCTCCATTGGCTAGGGAAACGGCCTTTGCGAGCCGTGAAATATTATGAAGCGCAACTTAAGGAACAATATGGTGAGCCGGTTGAAGACGGCTGGGTTAACCGCCTCTACTGGGGCGATAATCTACAGGTAATGAGCCATTTAATGAAAGAGTTCAGAGGGAAGATTAAACTTATTTACATAGACCCTCCCTTTGATTCTAAAGCGGACTACCGGAAGCGCATTAGGTTAAGAGGTAAGCAGTTAGAGGGTGATACTTCTGTAATTGAGGAGAAGCAATACACGGATATTTGGGCTAATGACCTTTACCTTCAATTTATGTATGAAAGGTTGCAATTAATGCGGGAGTTGCTATCGGAGGAAGGGTTTATCTTTATTCATTTGAATGATGAACGAGTACATTATATAAAAATTATACTTGATGAAATATATGGTAATTCCAACTACCGGAATCAGTTAATCGTAAAGCGTATTAAGAAAAGTTATGTTGAACAATCTGGAATATTTTCTTTTAACGAGGGCTGTGATTATATCTTGCTCTATTCTAAATCCGAAAACCCAAGATTAAGACCCTCCTTGAAGTATGCTCCGAAGGAAGAGCGGTGGCACGGGTTCGATGCTCCCAATATTCGTCCCAACTTGACCTATGAATTGTTCGGCCAATTGCCTCCACCGGGCAGGTGCTGGCTTAAATCACCAGAAGAAGCCCAGAAAATGATTGAAGCAGGAGACTTACGGCCCAATCCTAATACTGGCAAGCCTGAATATCGCATACCAGCTACTGAATATATCAGCAGGGATAATCTATGGGATGATATTACTGCTTCCGCTTTTACTACAGGATATCCAACCGAAAAAAATGAGACGTTGCTTGAGGAAATTTTAAATGTAGCTTCCAGCCCTGGCGACCTTGTAGCCGACTTTTTCTGCGGGTCCGGTACTACCCTGGCAGTAGCCCAGAAACTAGGCCGACGCTGGATTGGCAGCGACATCAATTTAGGGGCTATTCATACCACAGTAAGAAGGGTTTCGCAAATCATCAAAGAACAGCAGAAAGAGACACAACAGCAAACCCTCCTGGACGAAGGGGAAAAGTTCTACCCCGCCTTTGCCGTTTATAACGTCAACCACTACGATATTTTCAAGAATGCCTTGGAAGCCAAAGAGATAGTAATGAAACTTTACGGGGTAGAACCGGTAAAACGCTCTTTCTTTGATGGCATTCTGGACGGCAAATGGGTCAAGGTGGTAGAACTAAACCGGGTCTGCTCCAAAGAGGATGTGCAGGCAGTATTTGATGAGATACTCTCCAAAGGCGAAAAGGAAATAGAGGCGACCTACAGGCGCGGCGTGCTTATTCTATGCAGCGGCCACGAGTACGACGTGTGGGATTATGCCAAACGCTTAAACGTGGTCAACATTCCCTTTGAAATACGCGACATCCTTACCGACCGCAAGGATATTATCTTCAAACGCCCCCCTGAAGCGGACATAACTTTAAAACTGGATGGCAGCAAAGCAGTGGTAGAGATACGACAGTTCTACTCACCCATGCTCCTGCAAAAACTGCAATTGGAGGATGACCCCGAAGAAATCGACGACTGGCGGCAATTAGTAGAAGCAGTCCTCATCGACCCAAACTATGATGGTGAAGTGCTTAAGCCCGCTATTCAAGATATTCCCGGCAAGAAGGATATGGTATCTGGGGTCTACGAACTCCCCCTCACCGGACCCGGGCAGAAAATTGCCGTTAAGATTGTGGATGTGCTGTCGGAGGAGTATTTTGAGGTCTTGGAGGTGGGAGCAAGATGATGCCACTGGGACAGGTGTTAGAACTGGTTGGCGACCTTGATGATGCTCCAGGAGAGAAAACGCCAAGGGAACGATTCCGCCGTTTCTTGTCCCAAAATTTGACCAGCGTTGGTGCTGTACGCGATTACGTGGAAGAGTGCCTGCGCAGTTCCGGGGAGCAGTACAACCGGGCCTTACAAGACCTGGTGAACCACTTGGGCCGCCTGCTGGGCTTTGACGTAACCTTTGGCAGATATAAGGGCGTCCAGGGGGAAATCGGGTTTGACGGCGTGTGGAAGTCCCCTTCCGGCCTTTATATCGTCGTAGAAGTGAAAACAACCGATGTTTATGCCATAAAAACGGCTACTCTCCTCGGTTACATAGACCGGCTTATATCCGAACAAAAGATACCCGACTGGGACCACGCTTTGGGCCTTTATGTAGTAGGGCGCAGTGATGCTGAACTGAAGCAACTGGAAAACTCCATCATTGCTGAGAAGCGCACTCACCAGTTACGGGTTATTACCGCTGATAAACTGCTTACCCTGGCTGAACTCTTAGCCGATTACGAAATGGAACACGAAGCTGTTTTAACTGTTCTCCGGCCAACGGGGCCTATAGTGGATTCCCTGATTGAACTGATGGCCGGCCTGGTAGCGAAAGAAATCCGCACTGCCGGCGAAGGCATACAACAGCCGCAGGAAGAAATTACTAATGAACCTTCATCGGAGCCAGAAGGTGTTGAAGTTCAGTATTACCTCGCTCCGGTAGCGTCCGATGACACTCAAACCGCAGAAGAACGTATAAAAAAACTCCTTGGCGCAGGAATTTACGCCGTCAGCGAAAATTCCCTGGGACGAAAAGTTAAGCCGGGCGACTGGATTTGTTTTTATGCCACCGCGACGGGTGTAGTAGCACATGCCAGGGTAAAATCATCCCCCGTGCAGAAACATCACCCGCTGGTAAAGCATCCCGAGAAGTATCCTTACGTCTTCGAGGTGGATTCCGTCAGCATCTATACCGAAAATCCCGTTGTTTTAAGCGCCGAGCTAAGGGCGAAACTGGATGCTTTCCAGGGGTGTGACCCTTCAAAACGCTGGGCCTGGTTTGTGCAAGGCACGGGACGGGTCACTAAGCACGATTTTATGCTGCTTACCCGGCAAGCAAAAGTTGAGGTGGTATGATGAGCACAATTTCTTTTCTTGACCAACTGTGGCAGGCTTTTGAGCAGTGCCGCGGCTACACCTGCGCTGAATTTGTTGGGAAACGTTTGCGGCAGGAAGAGAACGAGCGATTTTACGAGGGGGACTTTTTTAAAAAGGTATTCCCCGAGACCCAAAACATCTTGCGCCACATCCGGGAGGTTGGCTTTTTGCGCCCACCGCAGGTGGACGCTTTTGAGCTTTACGTGTACCTTAAAGAAATCCAAGGTAACCCTACCATCAAAGAACTTTACCGGCGGCTTTTATTTCCGGAAGGCACGCCAATGGATGTTTTGTCTTTAACAGCGGAGCAACTGGAAGAAATCAAGCAAAAGAAAGCCCTCCTGGAGGCCCTGGATAGCGAACTGCAGGGGCTTGCCTACCCCAACTGGCTCTTTGCCCTAGGCATGGGAACAGGCAAAACCATCCTTATGGCAACCATGATTTTTTACGATTTTATCCTGGCCGAGCATTATCCGGAGGACGGGCGATTCGCCAAGAATGCCCTGGTCTTTGCCCCTGACACCACTATCATTGATTCTCTACGGGAAATCCAGGATTTTGACTACTCCAAGGTAATTCCGCAGGAATACGCTCTTTTCCTGTCCAGCAATCTAAAGTTTCATTACCTTTCCGATGTCCAGGCCGAGCTTTCCGTATTGCCCGGTTCGGCTTACAACATCATTGTCTCGAACGTGCAAAAGATTATCCTTAAGAAGCAGGGAAACAACAGCAACAACGGACAGCAGACCCTCTTCCCGGTGGTTAAAGATATGGAGGGTGAATGGAAAGTTAACGACCGCCTGCGGAAGCTAGAGCAACTGGACAACCTGGCTGTATTTGTAGATGAGGCCCACCATGCTTTCGGAACATCAATTACCAACGACCTGAAGCGCGTGCGGGAGACAATCAACCGTCTTGACCGCAAGTCCCCTCTGGCTGGATGTATCAATCTCACCGGTACTCCCTATGTGGATGGCAAAATGCTCCCTGAAGTGGTGTTCTTTTATTCCGTCAGACAGGCGATTGATGACGGGCACTTGAAGCAGGTCAGATTTATTGACTACGCCAATACCAAGACGGAAGAATTTATCAGGGACGTGGTAGACCGGTTCTGGCGTCAATACGGGGAAGAGCGGCGTGAAGGGCTGCTGCCTAAAATCGCTTTCTACTGCACTACCATTTCCGAACTGGAAGACGAGTTCAGGCCCTTATTAGAAAAAGTCTTGGCAGAAAAAAACATTCCTCTGACTAAAATCCTGGTCAACCACAGCGACGTTGAGGACGAGAATATCCGCCGTTTCCGGCTCCTGGATACCCCAGAATCCGAAGACCAGTTTATTCTTCTGGTGGGTAAAGGTACGGAAGGATGGAACTGCCGCAGCTTGTTTGCTACAGCCATGTATCGCAGGCCCCGCAGTAAGGTGTTCCTTCTCCAGTCTTCCTTACGCTGCCTCCGGGCCATTGGAGACATGCCTCAGACGGCAACCATTTTTCTCTCTACCGAAAACCGGGCCATACTGGAGAGTGAAATTCAGAAGAACTTGGGCACCACCATGTCCGAACTAGAAGGGCGCAAGAACAAGCGCAAGGTTACCATTCAAAAGCGTAAAGACGTCAAGATAAAACTGGCTAAGCAGCGTGTAAAAGTTCTGCGCCAGTATCAGGAGCAGACCGGCCAAATTAAACTTGCCCTGGATGAATATTATACCAATCATAAGAACGAATTCGTGGGTCTCGTAACGGAACGAGAGATGGCAACCAATGGTCAGAAGTTGAAACTCGCCGTCAAGGACAGCCAAACTCTACAACGCCGGCAAAAGAGATATACCCTCTACACCCTGGTAGAAGAGATAAGCCGGTACACTCATTTACCCTGCCTCAAGGTGGAGAAAATTTTACGGAACAGCGATATGGGTATTGAGGGTTGTCTTGCTTGGGTAAACCGCGAAAACCGCCTTATAGAGGTTATCGTCCGTCGTATTTTAGATGCGGTTTTCCGTTATGAGGTAGTTAATGAGGTGGAATGGGAAGAAGTTGAGCTTGCTAAGAATTTCCCCGTGGATTGGGTAGTAGAAGAGGACAAGAGAGCTTTGGAAATGTACGACGGGAGGTACCCAAATAGTTTCCATATTGAGCCCTACATCTTTGATAACGAGTCAGAGAAACGGCTTTTTGAATATTTCGTGGAGCATAAGGAAATAGAGGAAATCTACTATACCGGCGGCATTACTGACGTCGGACATAATGAGTTTTACGTGGAGTATTATGATGAGCTAGAAGGACGCTGGAGACGCTATTACCCAGACTTTATACTTAAACTCAAAAATAATGGTTGGGCAGTAGTTGAAGTGAAGCAGGCAGACCAAACGGCGCACCCTAATGTGATAGCAAAAGAGCAAGCCGCCCGCGAACTCTTTGAAAAGCTGAATTCGTTTCACTACATTATCAAGCGGGACGATGAGATACGCCGGGGCATGTTCCAGGACATTTTTCTCGTGGAGTTTGAAAGGAAGTAAACTAAACTGAATCCCGGAAAAGGGCACAAAACCCCCTGTGGTAGAATTGTATGCTACTACAGGGGGTTAATTTAGGGCCGGGAAAAGGGGGAGTAATAGTAAACTAGAGCCAGTAACAGATTTGGTACGGCAAACCAGAAGAGAAAAGTAAATATTTTTTTTCTCCGCAAAAAATCTTCTGGATTTTCTGATGAGTAATTTGCTCGAATACGGTCGCCTCCAACCAGTATACCGGAAAAAATTGCTGCCAGACCTATAGAGAGCATTTTACCAACCTCCTGGTGTAAATATTTAGAGACTTTATTTTATGTATAGGATACTACCCATTAATAATAACCAGCCCCTGGCCAAAGAAAGCCAGGGGCTAAAGATTAGCGGTCTAACTTTTTTATTCCAGTCTTTCCCCGACATAACGGGCCAGATCTACTACCCGGCAGGAATAACCCCACTCATTGTCATACCAGGCCAGGACCTTGGCCTGATGCTTGCTAATAGCCATGGTAGAAAGGCCATCGACAATGGAGGAAGCGGAGTGGCCGATGAAATCAGAGGACACCAGGGGTTCCTCGGTATAGGCCAGAATGCCTTTCAGCGCACCATTGGCCGCTTCCTTCAGGGCGGCATTGATGGTTTCCACTGAAACTTCTTGTTCAAAATCTGCGACCAGGTCTACCACTGAAACATTGGGGGTAGGTACCCGCAGAGCCAGGCCGTTCAATTTGCCATTCAGCTCCGGCAACACCTTGCCTACGGCTTTGGCAGCGCCGGTAGTGGTGGGAATGATGGACTGGGCACAGGCCCGGGCCCGCCGTAAATCCTTATGGGGATTATCCAGGTTTTTCTGGTCATTGGTATAGGCATGAACGGTAGTCATCATACCGCTGATAATGCCGAATTTTTCATGTAAAACTTTGGCTACTGGAGCCAGACAGTTGGTGGTACAGGAGGCGTTGGAAATAATATGATGATTGGCCGGGTCATAGGTCTGTTCGTTTACGCCCATTACGATGGTCACATCTTCGTTTTTGCCCGGAGCTGTGATAATTACTTTTTTGGCACCGGAAGCCAGGTGTAGACTGGCCCCGTCCCGGTCTTTAAATTTGCCGGTGGCCTCGATGACGATATCTATTCCCAGGTCACCCCAGGGCAAATTGCGGGGATCCCGGTCGGATAGACAACGAACTTTCTGGCCATTAACATAGATTTCCTGCTCTCCGGCAGCAACATCTGCACTATAAACCCGATGGATTGTATCATATTTTAACAAGTGGGCCAGTATGGATGGAGCGTAGGATGCATTGATGGCCACTACCTCAAAAACAGGATCCAGGGCCGCTGCCCGCATGACCAGACGGCCAATGCGACCAAAACCATTGATACCGATTCTAATTTTCTTCATCTCACCATAAACCTCCCCTTATTGTTAAGCCACATAACACTATTCGCCGAAAACAGAGAAAATCCTGCATACAAAATATATTTTTTCGCTAAATAAGTATGACACATTTGCTGCAATTGTGTCTATATATTGCTGCCAAATTTTTTGCTTGAATTTTGCAAAAATTATCTTGACACAGGTAAGGATTGACAGCTAAAATTAAATCAGAATGAATATTCATTCAGTAAGATGTGGGTAAAAGGGAGGTAGAGGGAATGAAAAGGGAAATCCGCACAGCTGCGGTCCTTGGTGCCGGGGTGATGGGTGCTACCATTGCTGGCCATCTGGCCAATGTGGGCATTCCGGTTCTGTTGCTGGACATTGTGCCCAGGGAACTGACTCCGGAAGAACAGGCCAAGGGGTTGACGATGGAAAGCCCGCAGGTTCGCAATCGATTTGCAGCCAGGGGCAAAGAACTTTTACTCAAGAGCAAACCGGCTCCCCTGTTTGTGCCGGAAGTAGCTCAACGTATTGAAATCGGGAACTTTGAGGATGATTTGCCGAAAATCAAGGATGCTGACTGGATTATCGAAGTGGTAGTGGAAAACCTGGCTATCAAGCAACAATTACTGGCCAGAGTAGCTCAGTATCGCAAGCCAGGAGCCATTGTCAGCACCAATACTTCTGGTATTTCCGTCAATAAAATGGTGGAGGGCCTGGCGCTGGAATTCAGACAGCATTTTCTGGGAACCCATTTCTTTAACCCTCCCCGCTATATGAAGCTGCTGGAAATTATCCCGGGAACAGATACCCTGCCGGAAATTGTGGAGTTTTTGTCCTGGTTCGGGGAACGTCGCCTGGGTAAAGGAATAGTTTTGTGCAAAGATACTCCCAATTTTATTGCTAATCGCATTGGAGTTTATGGTATGGTATCTACGGCCCAGGCCATGGAAGAACTGGGCCTGACTCCGGAAGAAGTGGATGCTCTCACCGGACCGGCTCTGGGGCGACCCAAGAGCGCTTCCTTCCGTACTCTGGATATGGTTGGACTGGACACTTTCCTGCATGTAGCGGCCAATGTACGGGATAATGTCACCGAACAATGGGAAAAAGAGGCTTTCCGCATTCCCGAGTTTTTGACCAAAATGGTGGAGAACAAGTGGCTGGGGGATAAAACTGGACAAGGGTTTTATCAAAAGGTAAAAACTCCGGAAGGCAAGCAGGTCTTGACCCTTGACTGGCAAACCTTGACTTACCGGCCCCAGCAGAAGGTGAAGTTGCCCCAGGTGGAGATGGCCAAACAGGCTCCCGGTGGGCTGGCCGGTCAGATGAAGGCTCTGGTTAATGGCAAGGACAAGTACAGTCAAATGGCCTGGCTTGCAGTCAGCCGTCCCCTGTTGTACGCTGCCCGCAAAGCCCAGGAGATTGCCGACAGCATTCTGGCCATAGATAAAGCCATGGAATGGGGCTTTAACTGGCAAATGGGGCCCTTTGCCACCTTTGATGCCCTGGGGGTAGAAGCTACTGTGGCCCGTATGGAGGCTGAAGGTCAGGAAGTACCCGCCTGGGTAAAAAACATGCTGGCTAAAGGCTTCAAGTCCTTCTACAAGAAGGAACAGGGCCAGTTATGGCAGTATGACTGGAACAAAGAGGACTATGTCCTGGTGGAAGATAAACCGGGGTTAATTATCCTGAAAAACCGGAAAGAGCAACCTGGAGCCGTGATTTACCGTAACTCCGGTGCCAGCCTGGTGGATCTGGGTGATGGCGTCGCTTGTCTGGAATTCCATTCCCCCAACAATGCCATCGGTGGGGATATCACTGATGCTATTCGCGTTGCGGTGGAAGAAGTGGAGAAAAACTTTGTGGGTTTGGTAGTTGGTAATCAAGGGAAAAACTTCTGTGTTGGTGCTAACCTGATGTGGATGCTGTTTGAATCCCAGGCAGGGGACTGGGATGAAATCGAGCTGATGGTCCGCACCTTCCAGAACGCCGTGATGAGCCTGAAATACTGCCGCAGACCGGTCGTGGCGGCGCCCTTCGGCATGACCCTGGGCGGAGGCTATGAGGTCTGTGCCCATACCCATAGGATTCAGGCAGCAGCTGAGACTTATATGGGTCTGGTGGAGCTGGGTGTAGGCCTGATCCCGGCTGGTGGTGGCTGCAAGGAGCTGTTATTGCGTATGTATGAAGGTATCCCGGCTGGCACCAGAACTGACCTGCAGCCCTTTGTCAACAAGGCCTTTGAAACCATTGCCATGGCCAAAGTTTCCACCAGTGGTCCTGAGGCTAAAACTCTGGGCTACCTGCGGGCAAGCGATGGGATTACCTTCAATAGTGATTATCTGATTGCTGAAGCCAGGGAAGCGGTTCTGGCCATGGATCGTACCGGCTTTATGCCACCAGAGCCCAAACAGATTCCGGTGGTCGGGGAGTCGGGTTATGCCACCATGGCCTTAGGAGCCTATTCTCTGAAGATGGGGGGCTATATCAGCGAATATGACGAACACCTGGCCAAAAAAGTTGCCTATGTCCTCTCCGGTGGCAAGGTGCCGGCTGGCACTCTGGTAACTGAACAGTATCTGCTGGATCTGGAACGGGAAGCCTTCCTGAGTCTGGCCGGTGAACCCAAGACCCAGGCCCGCATGCAACACATGCTGGCCACGGGCAAACCCTTGCGGAACTAGGAGGTGGAAAGAATGAGGGAAGCTGTGATTGTTGCCGGTGCTCGTACTGCGGTAGGGAAAGCACCCAAAGGGACCTTGCGGCATGTTCGCCCGGAAGATATGGGGGCAGCGGTGATCCGCAATGTGCTGGAACGGGTACCGCAGGTTCAACCTGAAATGATAGATGATGTGATTGTCGGTTGCTCTTTCCCGGAAGGGGAACAGGGTTTCAACATGGGCCGGGTGCTGGTCCTGCGGGCGGAATTGCCTATCACTGTACCCGGGTTTACTATTAACCGTTTTTGTTCCTCCGGTTTAAACGCCATTGCCCTGGCTGCCCAGCAAATTATGATCGGCCAGGCGGATATCATCCTGGCCGGTGGCGTGGAATCCATGAGTATGGTCCCGATGGGTGGCAATAAGATTGCCCCCAACCCCTGGTTAATGGAACACATGCCTGCTGCCTATATGGGCATGGGTCTGACGGCGGAAAATGTGGCCCAGCGCTATGGTATTACCCGGGAGGAACAGGATCGCTTTGCTCTGGCCAGCCACCAGAAAGCAGCAGCGGCTATTCGGGAAGGCCGGTTTAAGGATGAAATCGTTCCCCTGACTGTAAAACAGGGCAAAAAGGAAATTATCTTCGACACTGATGAAGGGGTGCGGTCTGACACTTCTCTGGAAGCGCTGGCCAAACTCAAGCCTGCCTTCCATGCAAAAGGTACTGTAACTGCCGGGAACTCTTCCCAGACCAGTGACGGAGCTGCTTTTGTCATGGTCATGGCCAGAGAGAAGGCAGAAGAGCTGGGTCTAGAGCCCCTGGCGGTATTCAAGGCCTTTGCTGTGGGTGGGGTTCACCCTGATGAAATGGGGATTGGTCCGGTAGTAGCCATTCCCAAGGCCTTGAAAATTGCCGGGCTGACTTTGGATGATATTAAAGTGGTTGAGCTGAATGAAGCCTTTGCTTCTCAGGCTCTCTATGTCATAAAAAAACTGGAGCTGGATCCTGCCAGGGTCAACCCCAATGGTGGCGCCATTGCCCTGGGTCATCCCCTGGGTTGTACAGGAGCTAAACTCACCGTCAGCCTGATCAATGAACTGAGACGGCGGGGCGGTGGTTACGGTATCGTCAGTATGTGTATCGGTGGCGGTATGGGTGCTGCCGGAATCTTTGAAGTACTGGCCTAATTATGAAGGGAGGAAATGAGCATGGGAGAAAGAGTAAAAGGGGGCGCCTTTTTGCTGGGCCCTGTCAGTCCTGAACAGGTCTTTACTCCGGAGGAATTTACCGAAGAACATAAGATGATTGCCAAAACCGCCTTTGATTTTACCGCCAAAGAGGTAGAGCCGCGGGTAGAAGAATTGGAAAAATTAAACCCGGAACTTATGTCTTCCTTGCTGAAACAGGCCGGGGAGCTGGGCCTGCTGGCGGCCGATATTCCGGAAGAATATGATGGTGCTGGTCTGGATAAAATCAGCTCCATGTTGATTGCGGAAAACCTGACCCGGGGCGGATCCTTCGGGCTGGCCCATGGGGCTCATACCGGTATCGGCTCATTGCCCATTGTGCTGTTCGGTAATGCCGACCAGAAAAAACGCTATCTGCCTGCCCTGGCCAGTGGGGAAAAGATTGCCGCCTATTGCTTGACTGAACCAACTTCCGGTTCCGATGCGCTGGGAGCTAAAACCCGGGCTGACCTCAGTGCTGATGGAAAATATTACATCCTCAACGGTACCAAGCAGTTTATCACCAACGCCGGTATGGCTGATGTTTTCGTGGTTTATGCCAAAGTGGATGGTGACAAGTTTACTGCTTTTATCGTGGACCGGGAGACCGAAGGCCTCAGCCTGGGCCCCGAGGAAAAGAAAATGGGAATTAAAGGCTCTACCACTCGCCAGGTTATTCTGGAAAACGCCAAAGTGCCGGTGGAAAATGTACTGGGCGAAATCGGCAAAGGCCATGTCATTGCCTTCAACATCCTCAATATCGGCCGTTACAAGCTGGCGGTAGGTTGTCTGGGAGCAGCAAAACATGCCATCGAGCTGGCGGCCAAATACAGCCTGGAGCGTAAGCAGTTCGGCAAGCCCATCGCCTTCTTTGGTATGATTCGGGAAAAACTGGCCCGTATGGCTACCAGCATCTATGTCACTGAAAGTATGGTCTACCGTACCGGAGGCCTAATCGATGCTGCCCTGGCTGAAATCGATCACCATGCTGAAGATGCCGGACCCAGAATCGGGCGGGCAATCGAAGAATATGCTTTGGAGTGCAGTATTAACAAAGTCTTTGCTTCCGAGGCCCTGGACTTTGTAGCTGATGAAGCTGTTCAGATTCATGGCGGTTATGGTTATATTTCCGAATATCCAGTCGAACGCATTTACCGTGACTCCCGGATCAACCGGATTTTTGAAGGGACCAATGAAATTAACCGGCTGATCATTCCCGGTATGCTGATGCGCAAGGCGATGAAAAATGAATTGCCCTTCCTGCAAGTGGCTCAGGCCCTGCAGAAAGAGCTGTTACAGCCTCTGACTCCGGTTAGCGATGAACCGGTAACCCGGGAAGCCCAGCTGGTGGAACGGGCCAAGAAAATTTTCCTGCTGGCTGCTGGTTCTGCTGTGCAGAAGCTGGGGCAAAAACTGCAGGATGAGCAGGAAATTCTGGCTCGTATCGCCGACCTGGTCATCGAAATCTTCGCTATGGAAAGCGCCGTCCTGCGCACTGTTAAGAAGGTTCAGGCCAAGGATCTCTATGCAGATCTGGCTGTGGCCATGACTTCCCTCTATTGCATTGATGCCTTCCGTCGCATCGAAGGCTATGCCCGGGAAGTCTTGCTGGCAGTAGAAAAAGGCGATGTGCTGGCTACCCAGCTCAGCGCCCTTAAGAAACTGACCCGCGCTCCCTTTGTAGACTGGCTGGGTCTTACCCGTACCATTGCTGCCAAAGTCCTGGATTTTCAGGGCTATAAAATCTAAATCCTCTACCCACCTTGTACCCCGGCCTGGCAGAGCCGGGGAAATTTTTTGCTGTTTTTCGTTACAATTATTTACTACTAAACGAGATAATGGTAACACGAAATAGAGGTGAGGAAATATGGCACAATTAGCCCTTGTCCATTACCGTTCCTGTCTTACCTATCTCTACGGGGAAGATTTGCTGGGGTGTTTTTTTGCTGATAATAAACTAACCTGAAAAAAGAAGCAGGGCTGTTCATGCCGTGGAAAGTAAACCAAGAAAGGAGGAATGGGGGTGGGGTCAAACCTTTATTAACCGGGCGGGATTCCAGGACGCCCCTGGAGCATGATCATAGTTGCTGTCATAGTAGCAATGAGCTTTTGTTTTTCTCCCTCAAGGGAAAAAACTTCTCCTGCGCAAACGGTGATTGTATGCCCTGGCTTTACAACCTTACCTTTGGCCAAAAACAACTCTCCCTTTGCCGGTGAAAGAAAATTTACCTTAAATTCAATAGTCAGAACAGTAGCATTGTCTGGCATCAGACTCAAAGCGGCATAACCGCAGGCATTGTCCACAATAGTAGTAATAATCCCGGCGTGCAGGAAACCATGTTGTTGAGTGAGGTCATTTCTAAAAGGGAGTTGAATTTCCACTTCACCAGGTGCTACTTTAGCCAGTTCAGCGCCAATAAGTTTCATTACTGCTTGTCTGGCAAAACTTGACCTAACCTGGTTTTCAAAATCCGGGGTTTTGGGGTTAAAGCAATTTTTATCCCCTTTCATGGTTGTTCCTTCCTTTCTTAAAGAAATTGTTAGGGATGATGGGGGTGTTTTTATGGCCAGAATAGGTATTTTGACTTGTTCAAATGCTACCCAGGACCTGGGGTGCTCATCTGTTTCCTGTCTGGCTGATTTGCGAAAGAGAAAAGGAACATTTGCAGATTACCCTCCAGGTGAAAAACTGAGAATTAAGGCCCTGACTGAATTCCTGAGATAAATTTTATTCTGGGTACTCATGAAGAGCATATAACTTATGATGATTTTAGAAGCAGGGTAAAAAATCTCTTTTGTCAAGCTACAAAAAATATGGTTGATATTGTTTTGGGTCGTGATTAGGCCGTGGAAGAGAATGGATACTGATAATATTTCGGAATATACAGAAAATTTATTCCCCGGGGGATGGTCGCCTGTTTGCAATATATATAATATATATTTTCTGGTCTGTCAATAAGACGCCAGCGAATTGCCGGTACCGAAACTGCCAGTGGCAAAAACAAAAAGGTGGCCCAAAAGCGCTCCTTTTGGGCCACTTCCGCCTATAGTTATAGGTGCAAAATCCTTTCCTTCTGGCCGCTTATTTAGAGAGATGGAAAGGTACAGAACCAATAACCACATCTTTTTTCAGAGTCAGCGAGGCTTTTAAAATTAACCCGGTCTGATTGTGCAGGAAGAAGTGCCACCATTTGCGGGGAATAAACTCTGGCAAGAGGACTGTGATGATTTCATCAGGACCAGCTTCCTGTTCCAGTTTTTCTAGGTATTCTACCAGCGGCTGGGTGATTGACCGATAGGGTGAATCTAGAATAACTAAAGGAATATCCGATTCAAAACATTGCCATTTTTGCTGCAATTTCTCCAGATTGTGTTCATTGGTATTTACCGTAACTGCTATGATATGCGGACTAATTGAGCGAGCATACTGTACTGTATTGATGACAGCCTTGGTAAAGGTACTGACAGGAATGATAACGGTATTTTTTCGAAAGTGTCTTATTTCCACATTACAGGCTGTGGATAAATCCTCTGCTACATCGGCATAGTGCCTTTTTATGGCAATGAACAGATAAACCAGTAGAGGTATTAAAATGATGACTATCCAGGCACCAGCAGTAAATTTGGTAGTAGCGATTACTATAGTAACAATACCGGTAATGATTGCACCGATAGCATTGATTAAAAGATTAAATTGCCAGCCTCTATCCCGGTTTTTTAACCAGTGTTTTACCATGCCAATCTGGGACAGAGTAAATGAAAGGAAAACACCAATAGCATACAAGGGAATGAGCAAATGGGTGTCTCCATGAAAAATCAGGACCAGAAAGGCGGCAGCTGCTCCTAAGAGAATGATTCCATTTGAATATACCAGGCGGTCTCCGCGAATGGTCAGAAAATGAGGCAGAAAACCATCGGCTGCCAGCCGGGAGGCTAACAAAGGCGCGCCATTATAACTTGTGTTTGCAGCCAGAATTAGTATTAAAGCAGTGCTGGCCTGTAAGAGATAGTAAGCCCAGTTACGCCCTCCGAAAGCAATTTCGGCGATCTGGGAAACCAGGGTCTCGCCTTTTACAGGTACTACCCCAAATAACTCCGCTAAGAGGCTGGTGCCAACGAAAAGAAAAATGGCAATACCGCCTAATGCGAACAAAACAATAATAGCATTTCTGGCTTTGGGTTCTTTAAAGGTAGGCACACCATTACTAACTGCCTCTACCCCGGTTAGGGCTGTACAACCACCGGAAAAGGCGCGCAAAATCGCCAGTAGCCCGAAATTAGCATAAACTGGTTGCAGCTGAGCTGCTGGCATTACTGGTGGGGCACCATAGGTGTAGTAGCGCCACAGTCCAGCGAGGATCATAAAAGCCATACTGAAAAGAAATAAATAAGGTGGGTAGGCAAGAATAGTTGAAGCTTCACTAATACCCCTTAGATTAATAACAGTAAGAAGAAATATAAAGAATATAGCAATATGGACAGTATACGGCAATAATCTGGGGAAGGCAGAGGTAATTGCTGCAGTACCTGAAGAGATGCTAACGGAAACAGTGAGCAGATAATCAATTAATAGGGAGGCACCGGCAATTAATCCATAGATTGTACCCAGGTTTTCCTTAGCTACCACATAGGAACCGCCGCCACTGGTGTAAACTCTGATTACGTGGCGGTAAGATAAAACGACGATCAGAAGTAAAAAGATAATGGCCAGGGAAATCGGTGTCAAATAACCCATGGCCTGAGCGCCGAATAATGCCAGCACCAGGGTGATTTCTTCGGTGGCATAGGCTACAGAGGATAGAGCATCAGAGGCGTATACGGCCAGAGCTTTTCTTTTAGGCATGGTTTCATGACTGAGTCGGCTGGTAGGCATAGGGTCACCGACCAGCAGTTTTTTCAAAATACGGTACATAAATCCCCCTCCGAATTTTGTAAACTAAAGAACTACAGGAAAAGAATACAACTTTGCAGGTACATAAACAAACTTAGTATTGCCCTGATTAAGCTGATTTAAGCCTGTGGCTGGTTATCGTATTAGATTAGCTCAGGCTGATATGATTATTTATTAACGGTTAAAGAAATATTATGCTGTTTAACTTTTATAGAATTAAAGAGAAATGAAAAGAAATGACTGTCTGTTTTCAGACAGTCATTTTGTTTGTTTTTATACACTAGCCCAACAAGAGCCTAATCGAACCAGGTACAACCCCTGGCATGCAAATTGCAATATAAAGAAATGAAAAAATAAACGAGGGGGTTTAGAGATAAGTGAAGAAAGGAAAGTTGGCTTTAATCATCGGTATCAGTCTACTGGTAGTGGCAGGAGCGGCCTGGGGCTGGCTGGGCCGAAGCAAAACAACTACAACCAGTCAGCCAGCCAGTATTGCAGTCCGGAAAGGTGAATTGAAAGTGACCATTAGTGGTAACGGTACCATCCAGCCGGCTGTTAGCAAGAGTATTACCACGGCGGTCAGCGGGAAAATCAGCAGTATCAATTTCCAGAATGGTCAGCAGGTAAAAGCAGGGGACCTTTTGTTCACCATCACTGCCGATAGCCTGGCGTATGACCTGGCCCGCAGCCGCCTGGAACTAAAACAGGCGGAGCTGGAACTGGCCAACCTGAAAACCCAGCAACGGCAGTTGCAGATCACAGCTCCGGTCAGCGGATATGTGACAGGAGTTCAGGTAAGTACTGGACAGGAAATACAAAAAGGCATGACGTTATTGACTATTGAAGATCGCAGTAAACTGAAAACAAAAATATCCTTTAATGAAGCTCAGATTAACCAGATAAAGGTGGGGCAAAAAGCTGAAGTTACAGTTACCGATCTATTTACTACTTTAACAGGAACCGTAACCGAAGTCGACCGTAATGGTCGGGCCGATAGCAATGGCGCCAAACTCTATGATGTTACAGTTGAAATTACCAATCCAGGCTCTCTGTCCCCTGGAATGAAAACCCAGGTAACGGTTCAGACTGCGGCTGGAACGGAAACCGGATTGTCTGCCGGTACACTGGCCTGGGCTGATACCACTACCGTGAGGGCCTTAACCGGTGGGACGGTAACTAAACTGCTAGTGGATGAAAACAGCTATGTGCGGAAAGGACAGCTTTTGGTCAGCCTCAGCAATGACTCACTGGTTTCCCAGATCGCCAGTCAGGAATTGCGGGTAGAACAAGCCCGCCTGGCTTTGGCACAAGTGGAACAGCAACAGGCGGAAACGAAAATATACGCTCCCTGGGACGGAATTGTTTATTTAAGTCAGGCTAGTAGCACTATAAGTGGAAGCAGTAGTAACAGTTCTGCCACAACCAGTGCCAGCAATAATGGTAGTGGTAACTTGCAGGTTGGAGATGAGGTGAAAAGCGGGCAAATCCTAGCTACCCTGCTTAGCCCCAGCTTGCAGGTGGTAGTACCGGTAGATGAAACGGATATCGGCAAAATCTATACCGGTCAGAAAGCAGAAATCACCGTGGATGCCTATCCAGAGCGGAAATTTGCCGGCACTGTGACGGAAATTGCCGCTCAGGGTACGGTGCAGAACAAAGTGGCAAGTTTTGACGTGACTCTGGTCCTGGATGATACAACCGGGCTAAAAGCAGGGATGACTGCCAATGTGGAAATCCTGGTTGAGGATAAAAAGGATGCCCTGATGTTGCCAATTGAAGCTATCATCGAACGGGGCGACAGGAAGTTTGTCCGGACTGAGGCTGGCAGCTTGCAAGCGGTGGAAACGGGTCTGTATAATGAAACCATGATTGAAATCAAAAGCGGGCTGAAGGAAGGAGACCGGGTGGTCTTGCCAGAGGTAGTACGCAAGAACAATAGTAATCAGCAACCCCGCTTCCCGGGTGCTGGTGGGCCTCCGGGAGGGATGAGATAATGATCCGGCTGGAGGAATTGAGTAAACATTACCAGATGGGAAAAGTGGTGGTTAAGGCATTGAACAATGTCAGTCTGACCATTGCTGCCGGGGAAATGGTGGGGATTGTCGGTCCTTCCGGTTCGGGTAAGTCCACCTTGATGAATATCCTGGGCTGTCTGGATGTTCCCACTTCTGGTAAGTATTATCTGGATGGCAAGGAAGTCAGCGAGCTGGATGAGGATGAGCTAGCGGAAATTCGCAACCGGAAAATCGGTTTTGTGTTTCAGAATTTCAATCTTCTTCCCAGTCTGACGGCTCTGGAAAACGTAGAATTACCTCTGATCTATCGCGGGATTGGGGGAGCGGAAAGGCGCATACGGGCATTAGAGGCCCTGGAAAAAGTAGGGCTGAGTGATCGAATCGACCATAAGCCGGTGGAGCTCTCCGGGGGACAGCAGCAGCGGGTGGCCATTGCCCGGGCCCTGGCCGGGGATCCGCCGGTGATTCTGGCCGATGAACCGACCGGTAACCTGGACAGCCGTTCCGGTCGGGAAGTGATGGAGATTCTCGCTCAGCTACATCAGCAGGGTAAGACTATAATTATTATCACCCATGACCAGAATATTGCCGCCCGCCTGCCCCGGGTGGTCCGGATTCAGGATGGCATGCTGCTAGCAGAGGAGGGGAGGCGATGAGTAACTGGCAAATTATCAAACTGGCCTGGGCAGGGATCAAGGCCAATAAGCTGCGCTCCTTCCTCACCATGCTGGGAGTTATTATCGGGGTGGCAGCCGTGATTATCCTGGTTTCCATTGCTCAAGGTACCAGCCAGTCGGTTACCGGCCGGATTCAGGGCCTGGGTTCAAACCTGGTCAGTGTTTCCTTACGGTCCAGTGAAACTGATGATACGCTAGCCTACGAAGAAGTATTAAAGTGGCAGGAACGTCCCGGAGTCAAGGGTGTGGCCCCGGTGCTCAATGGCAACGTTACTGTTAAATATGGCAATAAAAAATATGATACTTCCCTGGAGGGTGTAACTCCTGAATATGAAGAAGTACGTAACTTTCACACCCAGCGGGGACGGTTTCTGCTTGACTCCGATGTTAGCTTGCGCCAGCGGGTGGCGCTGGTTGGTACTGAGGTGGCCAAAGAACTGTTTGGTCAAACCAATCCGGTTGGTAAAACCATCAAAATCAATGGCGAAAATTTTGTTGTAGTCGGATTGCTGGAGGCAAAAGGGGCTGCTTCCTTTGGTTCCAATGACGATAAAGTAATGATACCTCTGAGTACGGCTGAACGCCTGCTCAATACCAGAGGAATTCGCTTTGTTTATGTTCAGGCTACCAGCCCTGAAGATGTAGACGGGGTAGTGGCCCAACTGGATAATTTACTTTATCGTAAGCTTAAAAATACCGATGCTTATCGGGTTTTTAGCCAGGCAGAAATGCTTTCCACTGTAAGTCAGGTTACTGGAATGCTTACCCTGATGCTGGGGGGAATAGCTGGAATCTCCCTGCTGGTAGGGGGTATCGGCATAATGAACATTATGCTGGTAACCGTGACGGAGCGGACCAGGGAAATCGGGATCCGCAAAGCTATCGGAGCCAGACGGCGGGATATTCTGCGGCAGTTTTTAATTGAGGCTCTGGTAGTGAGTGGAGCAGGTGGCCTCTTTGGAATAGTGCTGGGTGTTGCTGGTTCCAAACTGCTTAATCAGTTTTTTGGTGTTAGCGCTGCTATTTCCTGGCAAATAATCGGTATCGCTTTTGGTTTTGCCTTGCTGGTAGGGGTTATTTTTGGAATCTATCCGGCCAACAAAGCGGCCAAACTCAATCCCATCGAGGCCCTGCGTTATCAGTAAGAAGAGGTGGCAAACTTGCGCAGAAAGTTTAACCAATCCCTGGTATTTCAGATGGGCACCATTCTGGGCAGTGTATTGACCCTGCTGATCTTTACCCTGGTTTCCCTGCACGTGGTGGCGGGTCGCTACAATGAGGAAATTCTGCAGGATAAGAAGGAAAAGCTGGAGGTAGCAGGCCAAAGCCTGCAGAGGGGGCTGGTTAGTCAGCTGGAAAAGGGTACCTCGGCTGAACTGATCAAAACTTACTTTGAGGAACAGGCCGGACGGCTGACAGAAAGCAATCCGCGGGTAGTAGTGGCTCTTTCCCTGCCCCGGCTGGGATCAAACCTGATTTTCAGTCAGCCGGTACAGGGAGAAAAATATATTTTCTTTCCTCCCCCGGGCCGCCCCCCGGGAGAACCTGGATTCTTCGGGATTAAGCCGGAAGAACTGCAACAACCCCGCACTGTGGTCAGAGATGGACCAGGCGGTGTATTAATTGCCAGTGCTTATCCGATTTCAGCCCGAGGCCAGCGGCAGGGAACATTGCTGGTGGTAGAAAGGGTTCAGGAAGGTTTTAACCTGGTCAGAACCGGAATCAGGATTGTATCAATCCTGATTCCCCTTTCGGCTTTAATCGGTGTTCTGGCTACCTTCTGGCTATTGAACCGTATGAAACAACGGGTTCGGGAGATAACCGCCGGCCTGGAGCAATTATCCCAGGATTCTTCCTATCGGCTGCCGGTAAAGGGCAATGATGAGCTGGGGGAAATTGCAGCTGCCATCAATCAGCTGGCCAATGCAGTGGAAGAGAAAAAGTTGCTGGAGGAGCAGCTGGCCCAGAGTGACCGCCTGGCTGCTCTCGGTCGCCTGGTGGCCGGGGTGGCCCATGAAATCCGTAATCCCCTGGGCATAATGAAAACCACTTTACAGGTAATGCGGGAGGAATTTGCGGACCAGAGGGAGTTGCAGGAATATTTGCAGGTATTGCAGGAACAGGTAGAACGGCAAAATAAAACCGTGCAAGAGTTTCTGGCTTATGCCAGACCGGTGCCACCGGTGATACAGCCGCTTAATGTAAATACTGTCATTGATTCCGTTTTGTATCTGGCCGGTCCCTATATCCAGAGACAACAGGTCATGGTAAAAACTGCTCTGGAGCCAGAATTACCTCGGGTTGCCGGTGATGGAGAGAAATTGAAACAGGTTTTTCTCAATCTGGTTTTAAATGCAGTTGAAGCCATGCCCGATGGCGGAGAATTGAATATTAGTAGTTATCAGGAAGAGAACTGGGTGATAGTGCAATTTGCTGATACCGGGCCGGGGATAGCCGAAGAGGATTTAACCCGGGTGTTTGAGCCTTTCTATACCACCAAACCCGGGGGTATGGGGCTGGGGTTGGCCCTGGCCTATAAAATGATAGAACAGCAAAGGGGACTGATTGAAGTTAAAAGCAGCAGGGGAGCGGGAACGATTTTTCGCGTCAAGCTGCCTCTGGCCGGGCAAAGGGGGTGCTGAGATGGCAGCGACGATACTGGTTATCGATGATGAGGAGCATTTGCGCTGGATATTGAGCAAGGCATTGAACAAAACAGGTTACCGGGTTCTGACGGCCGCAACCGGACAGGAAGGCCTGAAGCTGGTCAGTGAGCAAATGCCTGACCTGGTATTACTGGATTTGCGCTTACCGGACCTGGATGGGATAACAATTTTAAAAACCATTAAAAAAGACCAGCCCCAGCTGCCAGTCATAGTCATCACTGCCCACGGGACAGTGGAAACGGCCATCGAGGCTATGAAAGCCGGGGCTGTTGATTACCTGATCAAGCCCTTTGACCTGGATGAGCTAAAACTTGTAATTGAGCGCACCCTGACACTGGTGGAACTAAGCCAGGAAGTGGATTATTTGCGGGGAGAGCTGCGGGAACGGCAGGGGGAGGGCCTAATTGGCCAAAGTCCCTCTATGGTGGAAATTCGTGAGCTGATAGGTCGTATTGCCGATACGGCAGCCACGGTGCTGATCCAGGGGGAAAGCGGTACAGGTAAGGAAGTGGTGGCCCGGCAGCTGCATCTGCAGAGCAGTCGTGCCAATAAACCCTTTGTAGCCATTAACTGTGCTGCCATTCCGGAAAATTTGCTGGAAAGCGAACTGTTTGGCCATGAACGGGGGGCTTTTACAGGAGCCAATGCCAGAAAGAAGGGGAAACTGGAACTGGTACGAGGGGGTACTCTGTTTCTGGATGAAATCGGGGAAATGCCGCTGACCCTGCAGGCCAAACTGTTAAGAGTGCTACAGGAACGGACTTATGAGCGGGTGGGCGGCACAGAGCCCTTGAAACTGGAAGCCCGCATTATTGCCGCTACCAACCGTGACTTGCGTAAAGCCATTCAGGAAGGCAAATTCCGGGAAGACTTGTACTATCGTCTGCAGGTTATTCCTATTCACTTACCCCCTTTACGGGAACGGCGGGAGGATATACCCTTACTGGTACAGCATTTTTTGCGCAAGTATGATCCCGGGAAAAGGCTAAAAGGGGTTGCCCCAGAAGCGATGGCCTTATTGCAACAATACCACTGGCCCGGCAACATCCGGGAGCTGGAAAACACTATCGAGCGAGCGGTAATCCTTTGTACGGGCCATGAAATCACACCGGAGAATCTGCCCCGGGAAATAAGCGGGGATAAGCAACGGGTAGCTGGAGTTTTACTGGATTTTCCCCCGGAGGGTATCAATCTGGAAGAAGTAGAACGGGAGTTAATCCGACTGGCTCTGGTCAGAAGTGGTGGCAATCAGACTCAGGCTGCCCGTTTACTGGGAATAACCCGTTCGGCTTTAATCTATCGAATGGAGAAATACGGGTTGTAACTTGGTAAGAGGTTGCCATTTCGGCAGCCTTTATTTTTTGTGAATTTAAAAGTAAAATGAAGATACTACGAAAGAGAGGAGAGAGATAATGGTTTACGTCAATATTATCCTTCTCTGGACTGCTTTTGGGTTTTTGCACAGTTTTCTTATTTCGCGGTGGATGATGAAGATTATGCAAGCCAGGTTAGGGAGATATTATGCCTTCTACCGTCTGGGATATAACATCTTTTCTTTGCTGACCTTTATTCCACCTTATCTTTATACTAAATCCGTTTCTACTCCTCTGGCTTATTCTTTTAGTGGCTGGCGCTGGCTGCAGTTCGGCCTGTTAGTGCTGGCTTTGGGTCTGATGCTGGGCGCTTTTCTGACCTATGACTTAAAAGAGTTTCTGGGGATTAAACAGGCACAGACTTTTAAAAGGCCGGGTACAGTGGCAGCGCCCCGCCATACCAGGATCGTAAAACAGGGCCTTTTGGCCTGGGTCCGCCATCCTATCTACCTGGGAACGATTGTCTTCCTGTGGAGTATGGATTCTACCTGGGCAGAGGTAGTAGCAAAAGGGGTGATGACTCTCTATATTCTGGTGGGCATCAGGCTGGAAGAACAGAAACTGGTAGCAGAGTTTGGTGAGGAATATCGCCGCTATCAGCAGGAGGTGCCGATGTTATTGCCCTGGCGGAGAAATAAGGTTTAAAGACTGGCAAACCCCGTCGCTATGGACGGGGTTATACTGTCTTTTCAAATAAAACCACACCATTATGTCCACCGAAACCGGCTGAAAGAGAGAGGGCAAATTCCAGTTCAGCCTTGCGTCCTACGTTGGGAATGTAATCCAGATCGCAGTCGGGGTCAGGTTCTTTAAGATTGATAGTAGGAGGCAACCACTGCTGGCGCAAGGCTAAAATGGTTATAACCGCTTCCACAGCTCCGGCAGCCCCTAACAGATGGCCGGTCATGCTTTTGCTGGAACTAACGGGTGTTTTGTAGGCTGCCGAACCTAAAGCCTGTTTCAAAGCCAGGGTCTCGATTTTATCATTCAGGGGTGTGGAAGTGCCATGGGCATTGATATAGCCCAGTTCCGCCGGCGTAATGCCCCCTTCTTGCAGGGCCAGGCTGATGGCCCGGGTCAGGGCGGAGCCATCCGGCCGGGGAGCGGTCAGGTGGTAGGCATCACAGGTCTGGCCAAAACCCCTGAGCAAGGCCAGGGGGCGGGCACCCCGGGCCCTTGCATGTTCGGCCGCCTCCAGGACCAGAAAGGCGGCCCCTTCTCCCATGACATAGCCATCCCGGCGGGCATCAAAGGGACTGCAGGCCTCAGACGGGGGGCAGGGCCGGCTGGACATGGCTCTGGCGGCACAGGTGCCGGCAAATAAAGAGGGTACCAGGGGAGCTTCGGCACCGCCAACGATAACCACTGGTATCTGGCCGCTTTTGACCAACCAGTAGGCTTCCCCGATGGTCAGCGTGCCGGAGGCGCAGGCAGCCATATAGGTCTTGACCGGGCCCTTGATGCCTGCCAGCTGGGCCAGCTTCACTGCCGTGAACTGGGGCTGGTACCAGCGCCAGGGATTGGAGACAGGGGAGGGCTCGCCCCGGAGCCAGGCCCAGGTAAACTGTTCCCATTCCACCAGCCCTCCCCGGCTGGTAGCCAGCAGAAACGCCCCTTTAGTCAGGTCAGCAGAGCTAAGGCCGGCCATTGTCAGGGCCTCTTGCATTGCTACCAGAGCCAGTTGACCGAACTGAGGCAGCTCCAGCTCGGCCGGCACTTGTGGCCAGAGGTCAATCTGGGCGGCCACTTTGGTGGGGAAGGGCTCGGGATCAAAGCGGGTCAAGTAAGATATACCACTGCGGCCAGTCTGGAGAGCAGCCCAGAGCTGGGTTAAATTGGTGCCGAGGGGAGAAATAGCTCCCATGCCTGTAACAACTACGTCTATACTCATGATTTGTTCACTCGTTTCTGAAGTATGGTTTACAATAATTATACCCTACCAGGTGGTAGGGCGGCAATCGGCATTGAAAATCTGTCCGGTAATATAGCCGTTCTCCGGCCGGCAGAGAAAGGCGGTCAGGTTGGCTACATCCTGGCCCTGACCGGGGAAACCCCTGGGAATGGAGGATAGAATTCTTTCTTTATAACGCTCATAGGCAGCCTGACTCATTTCACTGAGCACAAAAGGGGGACAAATAGCATTGACACTGATTTGGTATTGAGCTGTTTCTAAGGCCAGGGATTTGGTAAGAGCGAAAAGGGCAGCCTTGGCGGCAGCATAGTTGGCCTGACCTCTGCGACCCTGCTGGCCGACTATGGAAGCGATATTGATAATGCGACCGAAGTTGCCGGAGATCATGTCAGGCAGTACTTGCTGGCAAAGGAAATAAGCTGCGTTGAGATGAACATCCAGCACCTCCTGCCACTGGGCTAGCTCCATTTTGTGCAGCAGGGCATCTCGGACAACCCCGGCATTGTTGATGAGAGCGTTGATGGGTCCCAGCTGTTCCCGGATATTCAGTACCATTTGCAGGATGGCTGCCTGGTTCCGCAAATCAGCGGCAAAGATTTCGGCCCGCTGCCCCTGAGTTTGCAGCGAGCGGGCCAATTCCCGGGCAGCTTCCTCGCCCCGGTTATAATGTAAAGCCAGCGTCCAGCCCTCAGCGGCCAGGGTCTGGGCGATGGCCCGACCGATGGTGCCACTGGCTCCGGTTACCAGTGCTACTTTCATGCTTTCGTCCCCCTTTCCAGACTAACAAAACTTCCCTGTAATTCTCCGACCAGCTCCCCTTCCACCCAAGCCCGGCCCTGTCTTTTGCCAAACCCGCGCTTAAAAGCGATGATTTCGGCCTCCAGGTGCAGCTGTTCCCCGGCTAGCAGCGGACGGTGTAAAATAGCAGTGTCGATGCCTGTTAACATGGTAGCCTGGCCCAGGGCCAGGGCCGCCAGCTGGCCCAGCGCTTCCCAGAGCAAAGGGCCAGACCAGTACCGCCAGCCTTCACAGGCCGTAATCAGTTTATGACCCCGGGCTTTATATCCAGGTTCCACTATCTCCCACTGGTCCAGCAGGATAAAAGGGGGGCGGTGGGGCAGGGGATACATCACTTTTTGCCTCCTTTGCCGCTTTTGCCTGCTTTGGGCTGGAGGACAGCCAGAAACTCTTCCCGGTTGGCAGGGGTAAGGCCGAACTGGCCTTTTTTCGTATACAGCAGGACCACATTTTTTCTAGCGGTAGCGTGAAGATTATATTTTTCCCCGCGGTGAGCAAAGGTGCCGATGTGTAGCCCCGGCCAGCTGGCTCCCCAGAGACGGGCAAAGGTTTTGCCTTCCTGGCTCAGTTCGACTTTCTTAATTTCCTTGAGGGGAATGGTGAGCCGACGATTGGCCCAGCGGATGACCAGCTGTTTCTCATCCACTTCATAGGCAAGGGTATAGGCAGCATAGAGAAAATAACCGACCAGCCCAAGTGCCAGTAGAATTAGACCGACGAAAGGCACGGCTGTGGCCAGGGTCCACTCGCCCTGCTTATAGGTGAGATAAGCTGGAGCAGCAGCACTGACCACGATCAGCAGGATTAAGGCCCAGCCCCAGATAATGCGGGGACTGGCCTGGGGTTTAAATTCTTGCATGAAAAAAGCCTCCTTTTCTCTGCAGCAGCAGGATTTTTACGGAAAAGAGCGAATAAATGTTTGGGAAGGAGGAGAAAAAGTAATGGCGGATTCTCTTTTATTATTATCCATGATTGTCTCCCTTGCCAACCTTTTTTTGATAATTTTTCTGCTCTGGCGTCAGCAGGACCAGCGCCGGGAGGGGGAACGCCAGGAACGGCTGATGCGGGAAGAACTGGCCCGTAACCGGGAAGAATTAATCCAGGCCTTTCACAGTTTCAGCCAGCAGGCTGACCGCTTGCGGGAAGGGGTTGAGGGACGCCTGCGGCTGCTGCAGGAGGATAATCACCGCCAGCTGGAAAAAATCCGCCAGACGGTGGATGAACAGCTGCATGCCACTCTGGAAAGGCGTCTGGGCCAATCTTTCCAGCTGGTCAGCGAACGGTTAGAGCAGGTACAGAAAGGTCTGGGGGAAATGCAGGCCCTGGCGGCAGGGGTCGGGGATCTGAAGCGGGTGCTGACCAATGTCAAGACCAGGGGGATCTGGGGCGAAGTCCAGCTGGCCCAGGTGCTGGAACAGCTTCTGACCCGGGAGCAATATGCCGAAAATATCGTGACCAAAGCGGGCAGCAATGAACGGGTGGAATTTGCCATCCGGCTGCCGGGCAGAGAGAGGGACAATCAATTTATCTGGCTGCCCATAGATGCCAAGTTTCCTCTGGAGGATTACCAGCGGCTGCTGGAGGCCCAGGAACGGGGGGAGGCCGCTCTGGCCCAGGAAGCAGGCAAACAGCTGGAATTACGGCTAAAAGCGGAGGCCAAGGCGATCCGGGACAAATATCTGGACCCGCCCCGCACCACTGATTTTGCCCTGCTCTATCTGCCGGTAGAAGGACTATATGCCGAGGTACTGCGGCGGCCAGGCCTGTATGATTGCCTCTTGCGGGAATACCGGGTGGTAATAACGGGCCCCACTACCCTGGCAGCCTTGCTTAACAGCCTGCAACTTGGCTTTCGCACCCTGGCCATCGAGAAGCGTTCCGCAGAGGTATGGCAGTTACTGGGGGCGGTGAAAACGGAGTTTGGCAAATTCGGGGATCTGCTGGAAAAAACCCAGAAGAAACTGCAGGAAGCCAGCAATTCTATAGAAACCGCAGCGCGCAAATCCCGCACCATTGAACGAAAACTGAAAGATGTGGAAGCAATTCCAGTGGAAGAGACGGGATTACTGAAATAACAGGGAGGGGTAAAAATGGAAGTGCTACGGGTAAGGACTGGGGCCCGGGATCAACTGGTGGATATAACTGACCGGGTGCAGCAGGTAGTAAGTCAGAGGGGGGTGAAGTCGGGGCTGTGCGTAGTATTTGTTCCCCATACTACCGCCGGGGTGACCATCAATGAAAATGCCGACCCCGATGTAGTGACAGATATGCTGACGGTCCTTGACAAGCTGGTACCCTGGCGGGCTAACTACCGCCACGGGGAAGGCAATTCGGCAGCTCATGTCAAAGCATCCCTGTTGGGCTCATCTGTTACGGTAATCATTGAAGAAGGGCGTTTACAGCTGGGCACCTGGCAGGGAATTTATCTGGCGGAATTCGATGGGCCACGGGAGCGCAAGGTTTATGTCAAGGTCCAGGGCTAAAAAATCCAGAGGATAGTCTCTGGATTTTTTCATCTCTTAATGATATAATGATATTGTAATATACTTATAAGAAGGTGAGGAACTTGTGGAAAAATTTCGTTGACTGGCTGGTTTTTCAGCAAATGGGCCTAAAAGCCGATAGCGCGCTGGGGCAAGCAGTGCATTTTTTTATCTATGATACTGTCAAAATTTTTGTTTTACTGGCGGTGGTTATCTACCTGATCTCCTATTTGCGTTCCTATTTCCCGCCGGAAAGGACGAAAAAATATTTAAGCGGTAGTCGCCTCTTTGGCGGCAACATCCTGGCTGCTTTGCTGGGAATTGTCACTCCCTTTTGCTCCTGTTCAGCAGTACCCATGTTTATTGGCTTTGTTGAAGCCGGGGTTCCCCTGGGGGTTACTTTTTCATTCCTGATTGCTTCCCCCATGGTGAATGAGGTGGCACTGGCTTTGCTCTTCGGTCTGTTTGGCTGGAAAATCGCTTTTACTTACCTGGCGGCAGGTTTGACGGTCGCTATCGTCAGTGGGATAGTTATCGGCAAGCTGGGCCTGGAAAGCTGGGTGCAGGATTATGTTTATCAGATTCGGGTCGGGCAGCAGGAAATAAAGGAAATGAGCCGGCAGGAAAGGCACCAGTATGCGCTGGGGTATGTCAAAGACATTATTCGCAAAGTCTGGCTTTATATTCTGGTGGCTATTGCCATCGGAGCCTGGATGCACGGGTATGTACCTCAGGACTTTCTCCTGCGCTATGCCGGGCCCGGCCACTGGTATGCGGTGCCGCTGGCGGTGCTGGTCGGGATTCCCCTCTATTCCAATGCCGCCGGGATTATTCCCCTGGTTAGCGTTTTCCTGGAAAAAGGGATGGCTTTAGGGACGGTACTGGCTTTTATGATGGCAGTAACTGCCCTCAGTTTGCCGGAGATGATTATCCTGAAACAAGTGCTGAAGCCCAGATTGATCGCGCTATTTGTGGCAATTGTGGGCAGCGGGATTTTGCTGGTGGGTTATCTCTTTAACTGGCTATGGTAGAGGGAGGAGGTGAAAGGAATGCTGTCGATTAAAGTGTTGGGTTCCGGTTGTGCTAACTGCGTCAAACTGGAGGCCCTGGTCAAGGAAGCTATTGCTGAGCTGGGAGTAGAGGCGGAAGTGAGCAAGGTACAGGACTGGCCGCAGATTATGGCCTACGGGGTGATGGCCACTCCTGGACTGGTGATCAATGAGAAGGTGGTCCATGCCGGTTCGCTGCCGGATAAGGCTAAGGTAGTAAGTTTAATTACATCAGCACTGGTATAGATAGAGTTGACGGAGCCGGCCAGGGGCTATCTGGGCCATTTGCTGGCCGGAAAAGAGAGCCTCAGTGCTGAACGCTGATTAATAGCCAGGGTTTCCTGGCCTTTTTTCTTGCCTCCGTCTTCTCTCTACAGTAAACTACAAGTGTAAGATTTCCCTGAAGGAGGAACAAGGATGAACATTTTCGATATACTGGGCCCGGTCATGATCGGGCCTTCCAGTTCTCATACCGCCGGAGCGGCCCGGATTGGCCGCCTGGCCGGGATTGTTCTGGGCGAACCGCCCGTTAAGGCGGATTTTTACCTGCACGGCTCCTTTGCCGAAACCTATCTGGGCCATGGCACCGACCGGGCCCTGGTGGGCGGCCTGCTGGGCTTTGACACTGCCGATGAGCGAATTCGCCAGTCCCTGGAGCTTGCAGAAGAGGCAAAAATCAAGCTGGCCTTCCACAAAACCGATCTGGGGGATGTGCACCCCAATACCGTCAAGGTGGTAGTGCGGGGACAAAGCGGTAAGGTGGTGGATCTGGTCGCTTCCTCCATCGGCGGGGGCAACATCCGGGTGGTCAATCTGCTGGGCTTCCCGGTGGATTTTTCCGGTCAGTTCCATACCCTCATCATTCCCCACCGGGACCGTCCCGGTCTGATTGCAGCGGTCAGCGGCCTGCTGGCTGAAAGCGGAATTAACATTGCCCAGATGAAAGTGACCCGGGAACAGCGGGGAGCAGAGGCGATTATGATCATTGAAACTGACCAGAACTGTCCGGAATCCCTGGCTAGCCAAATCAAGGGGATAGCCAATATTCAGGATGTAATTGTCGTTAAGCCACTATAAAGGAAGGGAAATAAGATGTTAAGCTATTTAAAAGTACAGGAGCTGGTGGAAGCAGCGGAACGGACAGGCCAGAAACTGTGGCAGGTGATTCTCACCGATCAGGCTCAGGCACTGGGGCGCGACCAGGAGGAGCTATGGCAGGAGATGCAACACAGGCTGCAGGTGATGCGGGAATCGCTGGCTAAAGGCCTGAGCGGGGATAATATCTCCGTCAGCGGCCTGAGCGGGCGGGATGCGGGCAAGGTGCAAAGGGCGCTGGCGGCAGGGCGCCTGCTGGGTGGACCGGTACTGGACGGAGCCATCCTGAAGGCCCTGGCTATCGCAGAGGTGAATGCGGCGATGGGCAGGATCGTGGCTGCTCCGACAGCGGGTTCCTGCGGCATACTGCCTGGAGTGCTGTTAACAGCAGCGGAGGTATTGCAGGCTTCGGAAGAGGAACAGGTGGCAGCCCTTTTCACCGCTGCCGGGATCGGGATGGTGATTGCCAAAGTAGCAGGCGTATCGGGAGCAGCTGGAGGCTGCCAGGCTGAATGCGGCAGTGCTTCAGCCATGGCGGCAGCGGCAGTGGTGGAAATGGCCGGGGGTACACCGGCCCAGGCTGCTCACGCCTGTGCCATCGCCCTGAAAAATATTCTAGGACTGGTCTGCGATCCGGTGGCCGGGCTGGTGGAGGTGCCCTGTATCAAACGCAATGCTGCCGGTGCTGCCAACGCCCTGGTGGCCATCGACCTGGCTCTGGCTGGGGTTAAGAGCGTTATCCCGGTCGATGAAGTGATTTCGGCTATGTACCAGGTAGGACAGGCCCTGCCGGCTAGCCTCAAGGAAACAGCTTTAGGCGGTCTGGCGGCCACTCCTACCGGCTGCCGGCTGGCCCGGGAGCTAAGAAAAGGGGGAGAAGAATGAAAAAGCACTGGAAAATTTTATCCATCGCTTTAGCCCTGCTGGCTGCCATAGCCATCATCTGGCGGCTGCCGGGCCAGAGCGCTGAGTCACAACAGGCGGAGCTGGTGCCACCGCAACTGGCGTGGCTGCCCCGGGTAAAACTGGTATCGGGGCCGCCGGCCATCCAGCAGATTGCCATGATGCACGGTAAACCTCTGCAACTGGCCGAGGGCTATATTGCCATCTACCAGAGCGGGGACAGTGAGATTATGCTGTGGTTATCAGTATCCAATAACGAGGAAGAGGCGCTGAAACTGTTCCAGCAAATGGATGAAAAGATGCCGGCCAGTCAGGTCTTTACCGGCCGGCAGGAGCTGAAAATCAAAGGCCAGCAGGTGATTCGGGTAGAGGGTATGGGTCAGGAACATTATTACTGGGTACAGGGTAAGTACAACTACTGGGTAGCGGCCAACGGGGTGGCAGGCAGACAGGCGGTGGAGGAGTTAGTTGAGAAAAAATAAGTCATAAAATAATAACAAACAAATGTTTGAGTGTTTATTTGGAGTATGCTATAATTTTTTTGAGGAAGGAAATGGCATCATCTCCCTGGGGAGGGGGTGAAAGGATGTTTCCAAAGCGCAAAGAAACAAATATTAAAGGGAAAATACTTCTGATACTGTTATTGACTAGCATGTTGCTATCGATATTGAAAACAGGAATTCCCTTGACAATAAACATAACTCCTGCAGGGATTTATATCAAATTCAATTAAAACTATTTTATGTTTGAATCAACTTCAGCCATTTCCTTCCTCTTCTACCTTGAAATTTTTCTTGAACTATGTTATTATAATTATGCGCTTTGGAAACATGTTGTCAAGGGAAGTGTTTTCCCGCAAAAGGCTGTTTGCACAGCCTTTTTTCTTTTTTAATCAATTAAACATAACCCCAAATCCAGTGCCCACTGGCGGGCCTGGGCCAGTTCGGTGCCGGTGATGCGCCGGCGCAGGGCCGGTTCCTGCCTGGCCTGAAAAGCAGGATAATATTGTCCCATGATATTGATGGCAGTATGGGGGGAGATTTCCTGAGCCAGGAATTCCACCACTGCCCTGGTACCGGCCAGATCCTCGGGCAGTACCAGGTGGCGAACGATGAGACCCCGGCGGGCTAGGCCCTGCCCATCCACCTCCAGGTCGCCAACCTGCCGGTGCATCTCCTTGATGGCCTTACGGGCAACGGCGAAATAATCCTTGGCATCGGCCAGGCGCCGGGAGACAGCGGGGGAGACAAATTTCAGGTCAGGCAGGTAGATGTCCACTACCCCTGCCAGCAGCCTGAGGGCGCTGACCTCATCATAACCGCCGCTGTTGTAAACCAGCGGGATAGTCAGGCCCCGGGCCGCGGCCAGCTCCACTGCTTCCAGGATGGGAGCGACGAAATGGGACGGGGAAACGAAATTGATATTGACACAACCCTGTTTTTGGAGATAAAGCATGATTTCCGCCAGCTCAGAACTTGAGACTTCTTCACCCGCATCCGCTTGACTGATGTCACAATTCTGGCAGAAAATACAACGCAAATTGCAGTTACTGAAAAAAATGGTGCCGGAGCCGCCCTGGCCGACCAGTACCTCTTCCTCGCCAAAATGGGGGGAATAGGAGGCGACCAGGGCCCGGGCGCCGGAACGGCAGTAGCCTTTCTGGCCTTCCAGTCGATTGACCCCGCAGTGGCGGGGACAGAGATGGCAGCTGGCCAGGGCAGCCCAGGCCTTTTCGGCCCGCTCTGCCAGCTGGCCGCTGGCGTGCAGTTGCCGGTAGGAGGGCGCTATGTCCATAATGATCTCACCTCACATGGGGCGGTTTGATGCCTGCCGCATCAAGGGTGATTTCATAACCATAGGCGGCCTGGCTGAAAAGGCGCTCAGCTTCAACCTGGGCCGTGCAATTCGGCCGGAGGCCAGCTGAGGGCGATGTTCTTGAAGCCGAGGGTGACGGTGGCCTCCTGGTGAACCTTGATTTGGGCCAGGCTGATGATGACATCTGCCTCTGCCATCAGGCGGTTAACCTGCAGAACGGGTAAAAGGGGATGGTTCAATTTTAATTCTAGATAGGGCCCATAGTTTAAATCAACAAATTCCCCACCAGTTTCCTGAATGACATTGAGAAATCCCTGTTGTTGCAAAACCAGAGGAGTAGGGTCACCGCCCGAACCGGCCGCCACTACCAGGCGGGCAGGTTGAAAATCCTGCAGATACAGGAGCAAGCGCTGTAGAGTGCCGGCGGTGATGGTGCCACTGGCTGGAGGCTGGTTTTTAACCAGATTAGGTACTACTACCACTGTATCCCCAGGGCGGAAGAGCTGGGTGTGGGGCAACAGTTCCAGAGCCTGGATCAGAGCATCTCCTTCGTAAGGATGGCGGGTAATGGCGATAAAAGGCTGATGAACGCGACGACGACGCTGATTCATGTTCTCGACCTCCTTCATCAAAGTATAAGGTGGACAGATTGACCGGGGAAAATGTACATTTACCCCAAAGTTGTTCTTGCCAAACAAACAATGTTCTGGTAAACTATTAACAGTAAATCCTTTAAGTTAGCCCGGGAGGCTAGCAAGGAGCTGTTTAACAGTACATAAGCTTTTCTGGTACTGGGTAAACTGTGCCTGCTTGCTGAACTGGGCAAGCAGGCATTTTTGCTGGAGAGGAGGGAATCCTCGTGGAACTCAGGGAAAAGACCCAGCTCATGGATCCGGAAAGCATCCGCCGCGCTCTTACCCGCATTGCCCATGAAATAGTGGAAAGAAACAAAGGGGTGGAAAACCTGGCCCTGATTGGCATTCGCAGGCGGGGTGTGCCGCTGGCCGAACGGTTAGCAGCCAAAATTGCTGAATTCGAGGGAGTAGCTTTGCCGGTTGGATTGCTGGATATCACCCTTTACCGGGACGACCTGACCACCCTGGCCCAGCAGCCGGTGGTACATAAAACCCAGGTACCCTTTCAGGTAGAAGGAAAAAAAATTATCCTGGTGGATGATGTCCTATTTACCGGTCGAACGGCCCGGGCTGCGCTGGATGCCATCATTGATCTGGGCCGGCCCCGCTTTATTCAGCTGGCAGTGCTGGTGGACCGGGGACATCGGGAGCTTCCCATCCGGGCTGATTTCGTCGGCAAGAATGTTCCCACCTCCCGCAAAGAGGTCATTTCCGTATATCTGCAGGAAATTGACGGGGAAGATAAAGTAGTTTTACAGGAAATAGTGGAGTAGCCCTTTAAAACTGGTCCTGTGAGGCCGGCAAGGGTGGATATACTAACCGTTAATGTCGGGTTAGTCTGCCTTCCTGCCCTTTCAGGCCGGAAGGCTTTTATTTTACATATCAGAAGAGGAGGACTCATACATGAAGAAACGCTTTGATGTCCACGAAAGACCGCCAATAGGACAGGCCCTGGTCCTGGCCCTGCAGCATGTTTTCGCCATGTTCGGGGCGACGGTGCTGGTGCCTTTCCTGACCGGTCTGGATCCAGCAGTAGCCCTCTTTACTTCCGGGGTAGGGACTATCATCTTTCACCTCTTTACCGGCGGCAAAGTTCCTGCCTATCTTGGCAGTTCCTTTGCCTTTATTGCTCCTCTGGCAGCCTGGGTAACAGGGGCGAAAGACTTACCTGGCGCTATGGGTGGGGCTTTTGTGGCCGGTCTGGTTTATGTTCTGATGTTCTTTTTGATCCGTGCCTTCGGTACGGAATTCATCCACCGGCTGGTACCCAGTGTGGTGGTGGGTCCGGTAGTAATGATTATCGGTTTAAGCCTGGCAGGTGTAGCTGTCAACAACATGGCCTCCTTGCACTGGCCGACAGCCATCTTTACCTGTGTCATGGCTATCATTTTCAGCATCTTCGGCCGCGGTTTTATGAAAGTAATCCCTATTCTGCTCGGCATTATCTCTGGCTATATCTTCGCTATCGTTTGGAACATGGTGGAACCCACCACTATCGGTGAGAACATGAAACTGGTGGACTTTGCTCCCTTTGTCCAGTCGCTCAATCCTGATACATTGCTGGGTTATTTTCATCTGCCCCAGTTTGTTCTGCCCGGTTTCAAGATGGCGGCAATCTGGGCCATTGCACCTATAGCCCTGGTTACCATTATCGAGGACCTGGGCCATGTGCTGGTAATTGGCAATGTGACAGAACGGGATCTGATCAAGGACCCTGGTTTTGACCGGGTCTTGCTGGGGAACGGTCTGGCTACCTCCATTGCCTCACTGTTCGGTGGCCCGCCCAGCACTACTTACGGGGAAAATATCGGGGTACTGGCCATTACCCGGGTGTTCAGCTCCTTTGTTATCTGGTGTGCAGCCGGTATTGCCATCCTGTTGAGCTTTTTCAACCCGGTACGGGTGCTGATCAGCACCATTCCGGTGCCGGTGATGGGTGGAATTGTCATCCTGCTTTTCGGGATGATCGCTGCTGCTGGTATCCGCACCATGATTGAAGCTAAAACCGACCTGTCCAGTACCCGCAACCTGATTATTGTCTCCATCATCCTCATCCTCGGGGTAGGGCTGAAGGACCATGGGGTCAGCTATGCTACCCTGGCGGGGATTATCCTCAACCTGATTCTGCCCCAGGATAAAGTAGAAGATGATGCGGTTCTGACCTTAGAACCTGATACTGTAGAGGAAACAAAACGCCTGCATTAGGAAATACTCCTTTAAGGCAGTCCCGTGAGGCTGGCAAGGAGGGCAAAACAGGCGCGCTTGCTGCTGCCCTTCTCCGGCCTGCCGGGGGAGGGCGTTTTTTGTATAATCGGAAAGGAGGATGGACTATGGCCTGGCAACGCAAGGACCTGCTGGGTCTGGAGGACCTGAGCAGGGAAGAAATCGACCTGATTCTTGATACCGCTGACGCCATGAAGGATATCGTTCTACGCCCGATCAAAAAGGTGCCAACCCTGCGGGGGACGGTGGTACTGACTCTGTTTTATGAACCCAGTACCCGCACCCGTACTTCCTTTGAACTGGCGGCCAAGTATTTGAGTGCGGATACTGTCAATATTGCTACCAGTACCAGCAGTGTGACCAAGGGGGAATCCCTCAAGGACACGGTGCGGACCATCGAGGCTCTGGGTACGGATATTGTGGTTTTGCGGCACAGTGCCGCTGGCTCGGCGGCTCAGCTGGCTAGCTGGGTGAAGTGTTCGGTTATTAATGGGGGAGATGGTACCCATGAACATCCCACCCAGGCCCTGCTGGATATGTTCACAATCAAGCAGCGGAAAGGAACTATCGCCGGACTGACAGTGACCATTGTGGGGGATATCCTGCACAGCCGGGTGGCCCGCAGCAATATCTGGGGCTTGACCAAAATGGGAGCCAGAGTGCGGGTGGTAGGGCCGGCCACTCTGTTGCCCCGGGAGATCGAAAAACTGGGGGTAGAAGTCTATCATAGCCTGGAAGATGCTCTGCCCGGGACGGATGTCATCAATGTCCTGCGCATCCAGCGGGAAAGGCAACAGGCCGGCTTGTTCCCCAGCCTCAGGGAATATGCCTGTCTCTATGGTATCAACCGGGAGCGACTGGCCCTGGCCCGGCCGGATGTGCTGGTTTTGCATCCTGGTCCGATGAACCGGGGCGTGGAAATCAGTCCGGAGGTGGCGGAAGGGCCCTGGGCGGCCATTGAGGAACAGGTAACCAATGGGGTGGCTGTCCGCATGGCGGTTCTGTATTTGCTCAAGGGGGTGCATTCAGATGCTGCTCATTAAAGGAGCGGAAATAGTTAACCCGGCGGGTAGTTATAGCGGCAAAGGGGATATCCTGATTAAGGAGGGGAAAATAGCTGCCATTGGCCCGGAACTTCACCTGGAAGGGGTGCCGGTACTGGCTGCCGGGGGATTACTGGCCTTTCCCGGCTTGATTGATGTCCATGTCCATCTCCGGGAACCGGGACAGGAGGCCAAAGAGACCATAGCCAGCGGAACCCGGGCAGCGGCGCGCGGTGGCTTTACCGCTGTAGCCACCATGCCCAATACCAGCCCCCCGGTGGACCGGGCCATTCTGGTGGAAGGGCTGCGGGCCAAAGCGGAACGGGAAGGGGTGGTACGGGTTTATCCCGTTGCCTGTATCACCAAAGAGCAGGCCGGAGAGGAGATCACAGAAATGGCCGACCTGGCGGCTGCTGGAGCAGTAGCCTTTTCCGATGATGGACGGCCGGTGCCTTCTGCGGCGGTGATGCGGCGGGCTTTGGAGTATGCTAAAATGGTAGGCAGGCCCGTTCTTTCCCACTGTGAGGAACCGACCCTGGCCCGGGGTGGGGTGATGCATGAAGGTTACTGGTCTACCCGCCTGGGGCTCAAGGGGATTCCGGCAGCGGCGGAGGAAATCATGGTGGCCAGAGAGATAATGCTGGCCCGGGAGACCGGGTGTCCTGTCCATCTCTGCCATCTCTCCACTGCTGGCAGTGTGGAGCTGTTGCGCTGGGCCAAAGCCCGGGGTATACCGGTAACAGCGGAAGTAACTCCCCATCATCTGACTTTAACAGCAGCGGCGGTAGCTGGTTATGATACCAGTACCAAAGTCAATCCGCCCCTCAGGGGGGAAGAGGATCTGACTGCTTTAAAACAAGCTTTGGCCGAGGGGATTATAGATATTATCGCTACTGACCACGCCCCCCACACCAGGGAAGAAAAGGAACAGGAATATGATCTGGCTCCCTTTGGCCTGGTGGGGCTGGAAACGGCGCTGGCCCTCTGCTGGCAGGAGCTGGTTGGAAAGGGCATCCTGACCCCGGCCCAGCTGGTAGAAAAAATGGCGGTCAATCCGGCCCGCCTGCTGGGCATTGAGGGAGGGCGGCTGGTGGAAGGAGCTGCGGCTGACCTGGTGCTCTTTGACCCGCGACGGGTAGAGACGGTAACTGACGAAAGCCTGGTCAGCAAAGGCAAGAATACCCCTTTTCTGGGCTGGACTCTGACTGGCTGGCCGGTTACCACTATTGTCGGAGGCAAACTGGTCATGCAGGAGCGCAAACTTTTGGTCTAATTCAGCAAGGGAAGGAGCTGGAGCATGGACGGCTTTTTGATACTGGAAAATGGCGCGGTATTTCAGGGCAAAGCTTTTGGCGCACCGGGGGAGAAAACCGGGGAAGTGGTGTTCAACACTTCTATGACCGGTTACCAGGAGATTTTGACTGATGCCTCCTATTGTGGTGAAATTGTAGTTATGACCTATCCCCTGCAGGGTAATTATGGCATCAATGCCGAGGATTTTGAGCATAAACAGTCCTTTGTCCGGGGCTTTGTGGTCCACGACCTCTGTGATGAACCCAGTAACTGGCGCAGCCAGTCCAGTTTGCACCGCTTCCTGGCCGAACGGGGGATTGTAGCCCTGCAAGGTATCGATACCCGGGCCCTGACCCGGATGCTAAGGCAGAAAGGCACCATGCGGGGCTTGATTACCACCAGCAAGGCGCCACTGGAAGAATGGTTGCAGACAGTGCGACAGGCTCCTACCCTTTCCATGGAGGAGCCGGTACCTACAGTTACCTGTGCCGCGCCTTATCAGGTGGAAGGAGGCGCAGGACCGCATATCGTGGTTATTGACTGTGGAGCCAAAGGCAATATCATCCGCTCCTTGCGGGAAGTGGGGGATTGCCGCATTACAGTAGTGCCGGCCCGTACCGGTGCGGAAACCATCCTGGCCTATCAGCCGGACGGGGTGCTGATTTCCAATGGTCCCGGCGATCCGGAACGGGTACCTTATGTGATCAAAACCGTACAGGAATTGCTGGGGAAAGTCCCCCTCTTCGGCATCTGTCTGGGCCATCAGATTCTGGCCCTGGCCTGCGGGGCCAGAACCTACAAGCTGAAATTTGGCCATCGGGGTGCTAACCACCCGGTACAGGATCTGGAAACAGGTCGGGTTTACATCACGTCCCAGAATCATGGCTATGCCGTAGCAGAGGATTCCCTGGCTGGCTTACCTCTGCGGGTGACCATGAAAAACCTCAATGATGATACAGTGGAAGGGATCAGGCACCTGCGATATCCGGCCTTCAGTGTGCAATATCACCCGGAGGCTTCGCCAGGACCGCGGGATAACCTCTATCTTTTTGAACAGTTCTTGACTCTGGTGGGGAGGGGATAAGATGCCGAAACGGAAAGATATCAAGAAAATCATGGTGATTGGCTCCGGCCCCATCATCATCGGCCAGGCGGCGGAGTTTGACTATGCCGGCACCCAGGCCTGCCGGGCCTTGAAGGAAGAAGGCTATGAGGTGGTACTGATTAACTCCAACCCGGCCACCATTATGACAGATAGCAATATGGCCGACCGGGTCTATCTGGAGCCATTGACTCCAGAGTTTGTGGAGGCAGTATTGCGCAAGGAACGGCCCCAAGGACTGCTTCCTACCCTGGGAGGACAGGTGGGGCTGAATCTGGCCCGCAGTCTGGCCCAGTCCGGGGTGCTGGAGGAACTGGGCGTGGAATTGCTGGGAACGCCCCTGGCGGCCATTGAAAAAGCGGAAGACCGGGAATTATTCCGCAGTTTGATGGCTGAGCTGGGGGAACCGGTTCCGGCCAGTGAAATTGTGGAGCAATGGGAAGAGGCCCGGGCCTTTGCCGAAAAGATTGGTTTTCCCCTCATCATCCGGCCTGCTTACACTTTGGGCGGCACCGGTGGCGGGATTGCGCATAACTGGGAACAGCTGGAGGAAATTGTCCGCCGGGGCCTGAAGCTGAGTCCTATCGGCCAGGTGCTGGTGGAACAGAGTGTGGCAGGCTGGAAAGAAATAGAATATGAGGTGATGCGGGATAGTGCCGATAACTGTATCACCATCTGTAATATGGAGAATATCGACCCTGTGGGTATTCACACCGGGGACAGCATAGTGGTGGCTCCCTCTCAGACCCTCAGTGACAAGGAATACCAGATGCTGCGGTCTGCGTCCTTGAAAATCATCCGGGCCCTGGGTATTGAGGGAGGCTGTAATGTCCAGTTTGCTCTGGACCCCCATAGTTTCCGTTATGTGGTGATTGAGGTAAATCCCCGGGTCAGCCGTTCTTCCGCTCTGGCCTCCAAGGCTACCGGCTATCCCATCGCCAAGGTGGCAGCCAAAATTGCGGTAGGATTGACTCTGGCGGAAATTCCCAATGCGGTAACGGGTAAAACCAAAGCCGCCTTTGAACCCGCCCTGGATTATTGTGTGATCAAGATTCCCCGCTGGCCTTTTGATAAATTCACCACAGCAGACCGTCATCTGGGCACTCAGATGAAGGCTACCGGCGAGGTGATGGCCATAGACCGTACTTTTGAAGGGGCCCTGCAAAAAGCGGTGCGCTCTCTCGAAATCGGGCTGGATGGCCTCTATCACCCCCGGCTGGCGGCAGCAGCAGATGCCACTCTCTGGCATAAAGTAGAAAATCCCGATGATGAGCGGCTATTTGCTATAGCCGAGCTCATCCGCCGCGGGGTGGAAGTGGATGAGCTCCATCAGCGCAGCCAGATAGACCGCTGGTTCCTGCGCAAAATCCGCAATATTGTCAATTTCGAATTTGCTATCAGCGCCTGGCGGGGCAAGCCTCTGGATGACAGTCTGGCCCGGCTCTTGCAACAGGCTAAAGCCTGGGGGTTCAGCGATTTCCGGCTGGCCCGCTTACTGGGACTAAAGCCGGAGAAGATGCGGGATTTGCGCAAACTGCTGGAAGTAGCCCCTGTTTATAAAATGGTGGACACCTGTGCGGCGGAATTTGAGGCGGAAACTCCCTATTATTACTCCACTTATGACCAGGAAGATGAAGTAGAGAGCAGCCCGCGGCCGAAAGTGGCGGTGCTTGGCTCTGGCCCTATCCGTATCGGCCAGGGGATTGAGTTTGACTATTGTTCCGTACATGCCGTCTGGGCTTTGCAAAAAGCGGGATATGAGGCGGTGATTATCAATAACAACCCGGAAACGGTTTCAACCGATTTTGATACTGGAGACGCCCTCTACTTTGAACCCCTGACGGTAGAGGATGTCCTCAATGTGCTGGAAAAGGAAAAGCCCCTGGGCGTGCTGGTGCAGTTTGGCGGGCAGACAGCCATTAACCTGGCCGCTCCCCTGGCCCGGGCAGGGGTGAAAATCCTGGGAACGACGGTGGAAAACATTGACCGGGCCGAAGACCGGAAGAAGTTCGATCAGGTTCTGGAAGACCTGGACATTCCCCGGCCCCCGGGCCGCACAGTCTTCTCCGTTGATGCTGCCGTCAGGGCCGCTGAGGAAATCGGTTATCCGGTACTGGTGCGTCCCAGTTATGTCCTGGGGGGCAGGGCAATGGAAATAGTCTACAACCAGGAAGAGCTGCTGACCTATATGGAATGGGCAGTGGAAGTCAACCCGGAACACCCGGTGCTGGTGGATAAATATGTGGTGGGCAAGGAAGTAGAGGTGGATGCCATCAGTGACGGGGAAACGGTGGTAATCCCCGGCATTATGGAACATATCGAGCGGGCAGGGGTACACAGCGGTGACTCCATTGCCGTTTATCCTGCCCTGCATCTGGGACCGGAAGTCATTCGGCGCATTGAGGATTATACCATCCGCCTGGCCCGCCATCTGGAAGTGAAAGGTTTATTAAACATTCAGTTTGTCCTGGATGGAGAGACAGTGTATGTAATTGAGGTTAACCCCCGTTCCAGCCGGACGGTGCCCTATCTGAGCAAGGTAACGGATGTACCAATGGTGGAACTGGCTACCCGGGTAGCCCTGGGAGAAAAACTGGCCGACCTGGGCTACCGGACCGGACTGGTACCGGCCAGGGATTTTCATGCCGTCAAGGCCCCGGTTTTCTCCTTTGGTAAACTGACCCAGGTGGAAACATCCCTGGGACCGGAAATGAAGTCCACCGGGGAAGTGCTGGGGGTTGACCATGAATATACCATGGCCTTTTACAAAGCCCTGCGGGCAGCAGGCTGGCAGCTTCCCCGGGAAGGCACGGTCCTGCTCACAATTGCCGATAAGGACAAGGAAGAAGCCCTGGAGCTGGCCCGCTCATTCCTGGATCTGGGGTATAAATTGCTGGCTACGGGTGGTACCTGGCGATACTTACAACAAGCTGGATTGCCGGTAGAAAAGGTCAACAAAATCCGGGAAGGCAGCCCCCATATTCTGGACTACCTGCGGGAGGATAAAATCCAGCTGGTAATCAATACCATGACCAGAGGCAAGGTGCCCCAGCGGGATGGCTTCCAGATTCGCCGGGCAGCAGCCGAATATGGCGTCCCCTGTGCCACTTCTCTGGATACGGCCCGGGAGATGCTAAAAGTGCTGGCTGACCTTACCCGGGGCCAGAAATGGCAACTGGTCGCCCTGCAGGATTACCCGCGCCTGGGCCGAGGAGAAAGACAGTGGTATTAAGGAAAGGAGGTCAGTCCAGTGGCCGGGACCGGAGTATATAACGGGAAAATCCTGGAACACCGCCATCTCAATGATTATTACAGTCTTTTAACCATAGAAGTACCGGAAATCGCCATGTATGCCAAACCGGGACAATTTGTCATGGTAGCTTGCCGGGAGCAGGGGAGTCTGGATCCCCTGCTGCGCCGGCCCTTGAGCTTGCATAATATCCTCGCCGATGATGGGCAGATCCAGCTGCTCTACCAGCTGCGGGGCAAGGGGACAAGCTGGTTATGGCAGCGTAGACCCGGGGAAACTCTAAGCCTGCTGGGCCCGTTAGGCCGGGGCTTTCGTCTGCCTCCTGAGGTTAACAAGGCAGTGCTGGTGGGAGGAGGTATTGGCAATGCTCCATTGCTGCCCATTGCCCAGGTGCTGGCCCAGTTTGAGCTGGAAAGCCGCTTTTTCACCGGCGCCAGAAGCGAGGCCCATCTGGTAGGGGTGGAACCCATCGCTGCTCTGGGCATTCCGGTACATATTAGCACTGAAGATGGTTCCGTCGGTCGGCAGGGCCTGGTTACCGAGGAGTTGGCAGTTTATCTAGAACGGGAAAGGCCGGACTATCTCTATGCCTGTGGTCCTTTGCCCATGCTTAAAGCGGTAGTTAAACTAGCCCGGCAATATGGTCTGGCCGGACAGGTTTCCCTGGAAGAGACTATGGCCTGTGGCATTGGCATCTGCCTGGGCTGTGACTGTGGTGGCAAAAAGGTCTGCAAGGAAGGGCCGGTCTTTGCCATCGAGGAGGTGGTGCTGAATGACTGAGCCCAACCTCACTACCAGCCTGGGGGCTTTGCAGCTGGCCAATCCGGTACTGACAGCTTCCGGTACCTGCGGCTTCGGGCTGGAACTCACTCCTTTCGGAGATTTGAACCAGCTGGGGGGAGTAATCCTGAAAGGCACTACCCTTACTCCCAGAGCAGGCAATCCAACTCCCCGTCTGGCAGAAACACCGGCCGGGGTTCTCAACGCTATCGGACTGGAAAACCCGGGGGTAGAAGGATTGTGCCGGGATGTCCTGCCTCGGCTCACTGCTTTTCAATGCTCTTTTTTAGCCAATATTTCCGGCAATACAGTAGAGGAGTACGGGGAGCTGGCTGCCCGCCTGGAGGGAGAAGCGGTGATTGCGGCTATTGAAGTCAATGTCAGTTGTCCCAATGTCAAACAAGGGGGCATTATGTTCGGCACCCAGGCTGAAGCCCTGGCCGAGGTAACCAGAACGGTTAAAGCCCATACCACCAAACCGGTGATAATCAAACTTACCCCCAATGTAACGGACATCGTGGCTCTAGCCCGGGCTGCTGCTGAAGCAGGGGCTGATGCCCTTTCCCTGATCAATACCTTGCAGGGAATGGCCATTGATATCCGGCGCCGACGGCCGGTACTGGCCAATATTTTTGGGGGTCTGGCCGGACCGGCCATCAAGCCGGTGGCTTTGCGCTGCGTCTGGCAGGTTCATCAGGCTTTACCGGAAATGCCTCTGCTCGGTGGCGGAGGTATTATGAGCGGGGAGGATGCCATCGAATTTTTCCTGGCCGGTGCCAGTGCGGTCAGCATCGGTACTGCTACCCTGGTGGACCCCCGGGCTCCCTGGCGGATCCTGGCGGAAATCGAGGAGTTCTGCCGCCGGGAAGGGGTCAGGGATTTGGGTGAACTCATCGGGGCCGCCCACAGGAAGGAGGAATAATGGCCGTGGAAAAACTGATTCTGGCCCTGGATGTAGATACACTGGCGGAAGCCCAGCGCCTGGTCAGCCTCACTGCCGACTATGTAGGTATGTACAAAGTGGGGATGCAGCTTTATTATAGCTGTGGCCCTGAGTTGCTCAGCTGGTTTCGCCAGAATAACCTCAGAGTCTTTCTCGACCTGAAACTGCATGATATTCCCAATACTGTGGAACAGGCCAGCCGGGTTCTGACCAGCTATGGGGTGGAGATGTTCAATGTCCATGCCGCCGGGGGACCAATCATGCTGAAAGCAGCTCTGGCCGGGGCTCAGGCCGGTGCAGTAGCAGGCAAGCGGCCACTGTTGCTGGCGGTTACCGTCCTGACCAGTTTTAGCCAGAGCGAATGGGAAGCCACTCTGGGGCAAAAAGAGGAAATCGGCCAGCGCGTCCAGGCCTGGGCCCGCCTGGCCAGGCAATGCGGCCTGGATGGCGTGGTAGCTTCTTCCCGGGAACTGCCTTTAATACAGCAAGCCTGTGGCCCTGAGTTCGTTACTGTTATCCCCGGCATCCGTCCTCTTTGGGCGGCAGCAGGGGACCAGCAGCGCATCATGACCCCGGCCCAGGCTCTGCGGGCAGGGGCCCATTATCTGGTGGTAGGACGGCCGATTACCGGCAGTGCTGATCCTCGCGAGGCAGCACGCCGGGTGGCAGAGGAAATGGCTGAGGCTCTAGCAGAGGGAGGTAGATGAGATGTTAAGTCAGGCTGATGTGATTGCCATTTTCGAGAAATGTGGTGCTTTACTGCAGGGACATTTTTTGCTGACCTCAGGAAAACACAGTGACCGCTACCTGCAATGCGCCCAGGTTTTACAATACCCTGAATATACCCGCATGATCTGTGCCAGTCTGGTGGAACAACTGGGGGAAGAACCGGAAATAGATGTGGTAGTAGGACCGGCTATGGGTGGAGTGATCGTAGCTTATGAAATCGGACGGCAGCTGGGCAAACGGGCTCTGTTCACGGAACGGGAAGAGGGGAAAATGCGGTTGCGCCGCAATTTCAGCATCAGGCCGGGAGAACGGGTGCTGGTGGTAGAAGATGTTATCACCACCGGCGGTTCTGTTCAAGAGGTTATTGATGTGGTCAAAGCGGCAGGAGGAGAAGTGGTAGGGGTAGCCGTTCTGGTGGACCGCAGTAACGGCAGGGCTGATTTTGGCGTACCCCTCTACAAGGCACTAACTGTGGCAGCAGTGGCCTGGGAACCGGAAGTCTGTCCCCTTTGCCAGGCCGGGGAACCGGCAGTCAAACCGGGTTCGCGGGGTTTAAAATGAGAGAGAGGTCCCGGATTTGGGACCTCTTTTCCTTTACAGGGGCAGAACTGCTCCCTGATACTTCTCTTCAATGAATTTCTTGATTTCCGGGCTGAGCAGGACTTCACCCAGAGCCTTGATAGCTTCCTTGTTCTCGTCCCCTTTACGAACAGCGATAATATTGCCAAAGGTTTGGGCAGCCTCACTGTTTTTGTCTTCAGAAACCAGGGCATCCTTACCGGCGTTCAAACCGGCCTCGACAGCATAGTTACCATTGATGACTGCCAGATCCACATCAGGCAGGGAACGGGGAATCTGGGCGGCATCCAGTTCCTGGATTTCCAGCTGTTTGGGGTTTTCGATAATGTCCTGTTTGGTGGCCTTTAAGCCTACTCCGGGCTTGACTTTGATCAGACCGGCCTTTTCCAGCAGGAGCAGAGCCCGGGCTTCATTGGTGGGGTCATTGGGCACTGCGATTTTGGCCTTTTCCGGCAGTTGAGCCAGGTCTTTGACTTTACCGGGGTAGATACCCATCGGCTCGAAGTGAACTTTGACGGTATAAGTCAGATCCAGCTTGTTTTCCTTACTGAAGTCCTCCAGATAGGGGACGTGCTGGAAGTAATTGGCATCCAATTCACCATTAGCCAGGGCTTTGTTAGGCAAGATGTAGTCAGTAAACTCCACAATTTCCAGCTTGATGCCTTTTTTCTCCAGCAGCGGCTTGGCTGCTTCCAGAATTTCCTTGTGGGGAACGGGGGTGGCACCTACTTTAAGTACTACTGTTTCTTTGGCAGCGGGTTGTTCAGCTGCCTTTTCCTGCTGGCTGCCACAGCCGCTGATTAATCCTGCCAGCAGGGCCAGACCGGTGATGAGAGTCAGAGCTTTGCGTTTGAACATTTTTGTTACCTCCTTATTTATGTTTTTTATTGTATAGCTTGGCAAGATAGTTGCCAAAACTTTGAATGACTTGGACCAGAATAACCAGCACCGCGATGGTGGCCAGCATGATCTCGGTCTTATAGCGATAATATCCGTATTTGACCGCCAGGTCTCCCAGACCGCCGCCGCCGACAAAACCAGCCATGGCTGAATAACCGATGAGGGTAATGGCTGTAATGGTGGCACCCAGAATCAGTGAAGGGATGGATTCTGGCAACAGGACTTTAAAAATTATCTGGAGCGGGGTTGCTCCCATGGCTAAAGCTGCTTCCACCAGGCCGCGGTCCACTTCTTTGAGAGATGTTTCGACCATCCGGCCGACAAAAGGAACAGCACCAATGACCAGGGGCACTGTGGCAGCAGTAGTGCCAATAGATGTTCCCACCAGTAACCGGGTCAGAGGGATAACTGCCACCAGCAGGATAATAAAAGGGATGGAGCGGGTGGCATTGACGATAGCTCCCAGAGTCCGGTTGAGGAGAGGGCTTTCCCAGATGTGTCCTTTTTCAGTTGTTACCAGGATTACTCCCAAGGGCAAACCAAAGATATAGGATAGTACCAGAGCGATGCCGGTCATATACAGGGTTTCCCCCAGGCCTACCCAGAGCAGTTGCAATTCATTAGAACTCATATTCCAGCACCTCCACCTTTAGCCCGGTTGTGTGTAAGTAGCTAAGGGCCTTTTCCACTTCTAGGGAGTCACCGCTGATGTCCAGAGTCAGGATGCCCAGGGGTTGTCCCTTGATATAGTCGATATTGCCGGCCATGATATTTACTGTTACAGCGAATTTTTGCCCCAGGGTGGCCACTATCGGTTCAGCGGCATTGACGCCGGTAAAGACAAGCCGAACCAGGCGGTGAAAACCGGGCCGGTGGACAATCTGCCGGTAGAAGTCTGATGGCAGGTCCAGCTGATACAGGCTTTCGATAAAGGCTCTGGTGGTCTCCCGGGTGGGGTGGGCAAACACATCCAGTACCGGGCCGGATTCGATAATTTCTCCAGCTTCCATGACATAGACGGTATCACAGATTTCTTTGATCACATCCATTTCATGGGTGATAAGTAAAATGGTCAGTCCCAGCCGCTGATTGATATCCAGCAATAATTGCAGGATAGACCGGGTGGTGGCAGGGTCTAAGGCTGAGGTTGCCTCATCGCATAACAGGACACTGGGATTGCTGGCCAGAGCCCTGGCGATGCCAACCCGCTGTTTTTGGCCTCCACTGAGCTGGGCCGGATAGTTGTCGGCCCGATCGGTCAAGCCAACCAGCTCCAGCAATTCATCGACGCGCTTTTTGATTTCCGCCCGGGGTACACCGGCGATTTCCAGGGGGAAGGCGATATTTTCCCGCACGGTACGAGAAGAAAGTAAGTTAAAATGCTGAAAAATCATGCCCATTTTGCGCCGGGCCTGGCGCAGCTGTTCACCCCGCAAGCTGGTAATCTCCTGTCCATCGACGACAATGGTACCTGAAGTCGGAGTTTCCAGCAGGTTGACACAGCGGATGAGTGTACTTTTTCCGGCACCGCTGTAACCGATGATGCCGGCGATTTCCCCTTTGGATACAGACAGGTTAATATTTTTCAGGGCTTGTACCGGTCCATTGGGGCCTTGAAAAACTTTACTTAGTTCAGTAATTCTGATCATTGCTACCTCTCCTGTGCTAAAAATTAAAGGCACCCGAGAGGTGCCTTTTTATACAGGTTACCTCTCTTATCTCTCAGGCAGTTTGCCTGCAGGAATTGGCACATTTCCGTCTCATAGACGGCTGTTGCCGGGTTTCATCGGGCCAGTCCCTCCACCTCTCTGGATAAGAGTCTTATCCCTATGCGTTTATCGTAAGCCAACGATAAATAAATTATCAGGTATTACAGGAAGTGTCAAGAGTTAAAACTCAATTTTTATTAATTTATTTTCCCAGGTACGTAAAATGGCATGATCTTTGGCTATTACTTTAGCGTAGTCAGGACTAACAGGGATTTTACCAAGACCACCTGGTGCGTTTACGATATACTGGGGAACTGCCAGGCCAGAAGTTTGGCCTCGCAATTGGTCAATAATTTTTATTCCTGTGGTAATGGGGACACTGAAGTGAGCTGTACCCAGTACTTTTTTGGGATGGAAGATATAATAGGGACGGATTCGAACCTTGAGTAACTCCTGGTTCAGCTTTTTCATGACATGAGGATTATCATTAATACCCCTTAATAACACGGCCTGGTTGCCCAGCACCACTCCGGCCTTAATCAGGCGGTCAATGGCCTGTTTAGCTTCAGGGGTGACCTCTCGGGGATGGTTGAACTGGGTATTTATATATATAGGCGGATGCTTTTCTAATATAGCGGCCAGCTCTGGAGTAATGCGCTGGGGCAGGGTTACCGGTGCCCTGGTGCCGATGCGCTTGATTTCCACATGGGGAATCCGATCCAGCTCGGTTAATAACCAGTCCAGACGGGAATCGGAAAGCAACAGGGCATCACCGCCGGTAATCAGCACATCCCGGATTTCCGGGTTTTTCCGAATGTAATCCAGGGCCTGTTCCAGCTGATCCAGGGCCAGATGGCGATCGATTGTACCGATATTGCGTCTTCGCTGGCAATGCCGGCAGTACATGGCACACTGGTTGGTAACATTGATAATTAATCGATCAGGATAACGCCTGGTAATGCCGGGAGCAGGGGAAGAGTATTCTTCACCCATGGGATCAAGTTCTCCTTTTTCATCCTGCAGTTCCTGGATTTGAGGGATGGCTTGCAGACGCACCGGATCATCGGGGTTGTTCCAGTCCATTACAGCCAGGTAATATGGTGAAATGGCCCAGCGAAACCTTTTTCCAATGGTGTTTAAATCAGCTATCTTTTTTTCGGATAAAGGAATAAATTGCGCCAGTTGCTCCGCTGTAGTAATACGGTTACTGATTTGCCATTTCCAGTCCTGCCAGTTATGTTCTGAAGCTTGAAATGCTGTCAGGATACGTTCCTTTTGCTGAAGGAATTGTTCAAAAGTAGTGAACCCGGTTGGAATATGGTCTTTTATTTTCAGATAATCCTGGATGGTATCCTTTAGCTCACTGGCTCTGGACAGGGAAATGGACAACCTGGTATCCAGCTGTAACATAATTATCCCTCCTCTTCTAAAAATGTAAAATAAAAAACCCCGTAATTAACGGGGTTTTTGGCGCAGACAAAAGCTATCTAAACCACCTGTCAGTACTGACGGTGGCTGAAAACCTCTATCAACGCTTACGAAGTTAGCTGACGGATTCGGGCCGATAGCTAGCCCTACGCCAAAAGGCGATTCACCCCGAAAAAGTGGTTCCCCCGCTCTTCCATCAGGAAGATTCAGCGTTATCCTATTCAATTTTTTAATATTAATATATCTTAAACAAAGTGAATTGTCAATGTAATTAGTTGGCGACAGACAAGTCTGTCCGCTGAGCGATAGTCATGGCTACAGGTTGATTGATTATAATAGCACCTGCAGCTACTAGATCTTTTAGCGCTTGCTGGGTTGCCAGAGTCAACTCGCGCGGATGGTTAATCCGGGTAAAGATATTGATTGGGCCTGACTGGTTCAGGACCTGGCAGAGTCCAGCAGTAATGCGCTGGGGTAAGACTGCCGGGGTTCTAGTAACGATGCCGACAGAGCGGATATGGCTTATTTTCCTGATTTCCCTTAACAACCATTCCAGGCGGCGATCAGAAAGCAAGAGGGCATCACCGCCAACCAGGACTATTTCCCGGATTTTCTTCTGCTGAGCCAGAGCATTAAGGGTAGATTGTAACAAATCTAGAGCCAGATGCCGTTCAATCAAGCCCTGCTGACAGGTCAGGGTACAATAGCTGCAATAGATGGCACACTGATTGGTTACTGTCAGCAGATACCTGGTCTCCTTTTTATCCAGCCCGACAGGACAGCCAGCCACGGTTTTGTCCCGCCAGGGCAGAACTTGCAATTTGAGTGGGTCATCAGGCTGTTCCCAGTCAATGGCTGCCAGGTAATGAGGGGTGATGGCCCAGCGTCTATGGGCTGAAGCATTTCTAAGCAGAGAAATTTCCTTTTCAGTTAAAGGGAGAAAATGAGCCAGGTCAAGAGGACTGGAGATGCGGTTAGCCAGATGCCAGCGCCAATCCTGCCACTCAGCCTCGCTGGCCTGCAGGTGCTTAAGGATAATGGATTTTTGCTGCTGGTACTTCTGGTTTCGTTCCATCTTCACTCCTCCTTTCCAATCATTCTATATACATCAGGAATGGTCAAAAAGTCAATGCCTTTTTGCAATTTTTCTGGTATAATTAGATAGAAAACTTGAGCGAAGGGGTGTTAATCTTGACCAATGTATCGGGTTGGCTGGCTTTTGCCGCTGGTGTAGTTTCCTTTGCTTCACCCTGTGTATTACCTTTGATTCCCGCCTATGTAGCTTATCTGGCTGGCAGTACCCAAAATGCCACTCTTGCCGAGGGGAAACGGCTCAGACTTTTAACCAGGGCGCTTTTGTTTATTCTAGGTTTTTCATTGCTTTTCATTTTGCTGGGAGCATCTGCCAGTGCAGTGGGCAAACTACTGTTGCAATATAAAGACATATTACGCCGAATAAGCGGGGCATTGATTATCATTTTTGGCCTGTTTATGACAGGGCTGCTGCCACTGGAGATGTTCTACCGGGAAGTGCGCTGGCAGGCCACTCCCCGGGCTGGTGGATTAGGGGCTTTTTTGCTGGGCCTGGCCTTTGCGGCCGGCTGGACTCCCTGTGTGGGGCCTATCCTTTCGTCTATCTTGCTTTATGCCAGTACGGAGGCTACTGTCAATAAAGGCATTTATTTACTTTCCCTTTATTCTCTGGGACTGGGTTTACCTTTTCTGGTTACTGCCCTGGCTGTTGACAAATTTCAGTCGGCATTAAACAGGATGGCCAGGTTTTTGCCCGTGGTTTCCCTGGTGGCCGGGGTGATTATGATCATCCTGGGGATCCTGATTTTTACCAATAAACTGGGGCTGATTGCCGGATATTTTTCCTGGTTGGCCATCTAGACGGGGTGAGAGGATGGAAAAGAGGGAAATAGTTTTCCAGGTGTTACAAGGACTCAAACCAGAAGTAACTCCCTGGGGAGAACTGCTGGCTCCTGCTGACCTAACCGGTTCCACCTGGGAAGAGAAAAGTCAGTTCTGGCAACAGTACGGCGCTTTCCTGGTCGTGGAAGGGCCGGAGCGGCCAGCGCCTCAGGATACCGGGCTGGAAATCGAAGGCAGAAGAATCTGGCTGGATGAATGGGGACGTTTTTTCTTCTGGTGGGAAGATTGCCCCCTTTATGTGGAACCGGCGGTGGATTTTTTGCGCTGGGAAACTACCATTAACTGGCCGGAAGCGACTGCATACGATTACGGTTATTTCAGGCGCTGGCGGCAGGAGAGTGACCTGTTTGTCTTCGCCCTGCTGGATGGCCCATATCAGCTGGCCAGTACGCTGGTGGAGTATACCGCTTTCCTCAATGCCTGTGAAAACAATACGGAGAAGATGGGGCAGTTCTGGCAGGCCCTGGGGGAATACCAGCTGGAACTGGCCCGGCTGGCCATTCAGGCCGGGGCCCAGGGGATAATAATCGCCGATGATTTTGCCAATCAACTGGGCCCGGTAGTACCAGGCCATATTCTGGCGGTAGCTCTGTTTCCTGTTTATGATTTCCTGGCCCGGGAGTTAGAAAAGGATGGTATACCGGTATTATTGCATTGTGATGGGGACTTGCGTTCCATCTTGCCAGCCCTGACCCGTACCCGCTTACGGGGCATACAGGGACTGGAGTGGGCCTGTGGCCAGGATCTGGGCGATGCGGAACTGGTCAAGTTGCTAGGGAACCTGCTGGTGATGGGTAATCTGGATCCAGGCTGGCTGGAAGGGAATATCAGCCCGAAGGAATTTGAACAAAGGCTGGCGAAGGTCTGTGCTGCTGGTCGCACATTGCCGGGTGGGCATATTCTCGCCACCAGCAGCGGGTTAACCCGTAGAACCAGGAAGGAGTATCTGGATTTATTAAGCAAGAGATAAAAAAGGGGCAGGGCCAATTTCCGATCACCCTGCCTTTAAAAACATTACAAGAAAATATATGAGTTATGGGAGGTAAGAAGGGAGAAATAGCGTTGCGGAGGCAAGTGATAGTGAAGGTGTTCACTTAACCTCGACACAGTAATGATAACACTTATTTGCTCTTTTGGCAAGAGGTTGGCAAAAAATTTAATTTTTCAGAAAATGATAGGATAGGGCCAGCAGAAAAGCAAGTCCTGCATACCCTAGCAGGGGATAGAGGGTTTCTACCAGTAAGCTGAAAGGATAGTGGGAAAAGAGAATGGCTGCGGCCAGCAGGATGAAAGACCAGAAGAGGGGAGGTTTACCCCATTTATCCTGTAAACGGACAGCCAGACCAAAGAGATTGGCAATCATGGTAGTGAAGATTTCGGTCCACAGCACCAGGATAACAATCAGGCGGATAAAAAATGGGTGTGGCTTGACAATATACAGGATAGGGATTTCGAAGTCCAGGATCTGGGGAAAATGAACCAGCACCACCAGGGCAATCAAAACAGTAAGCAAGCCTATCCCGAGCGCACCCAGCCAGGCTCCCAGATAAAGGGGGCTGCTTTTTTGACTTTGGCCACCCAAAGGGGCTAAAATAGTGGCAGATAAAATCAGATTATAGGAGAGGTATAAAAGGGAAGCCAGCAGCCAGTGGGGCGCTACTCCTGGGCTGGCGGGAGGTTGGGCCATTACTTCCCAGCTCAGGCCGTGATAAAAGAGGGAATAAAGGCTGATCCCCAGAACCATAAGGATCAAGAGGGGCACCAGCCAGGCATTGGCGGCCAGGATGCCGCGAACACCAAAAAAGAGAACCAGCAAGGCGAGCAAGGCAGCCAGAAGAATTCCCCACCAACGGGACAGGCCCAGATGTTCTTCAAAGACAGCTCCGGAAGCTGCAAGCATGATTAGCAGGGTGGAAAAAAGAAAGGCATTGAGCAGCCAGTCGAGAAAACTACCCAGCAGGGGGCCAAACAGCAGACGAAAGAGAGCAGCGTGGCTGCTGGCATTAATTTGCCAGGCAAAGCGCATGACCAGCATACCAAAAAAGCCAAAGCCGAAAGTGGCCAGTAAAATGCCCCAGAGGCCCTGGGTGCCGTAGGAAGAAAAAAACTGCAGGGTTTCCTGACCGGAGGCAAATCCTGCACCTACCATGGTACCAATATAGGTGGCGGCAATTTGCCAGGCAGAAAAATTTTCTTTTTTAACCATGCACTTACCTCCTGCTTCAGTGTACAATTAAAATATATGCAGGAGGGATAGGGGAGAAGAAGATGCAATCCATACCTGTTTCTGTCAGTAAACAGAAAAAGGTGATATTGATTATTATTGACTCCCTCAATCCGGCTGTGGTCAGGGATTGCCTGGAGCAGGGAATGGTTCCAGGACTGGAGTTTCTGGTCAGGCGGGGACGGATTTTTTACGATTGTGTCAGTGTTTTCCCCACCATGACCCCTACCTGTACCAGTTCCATTGTTACTGGTACCTACCCGGATTTACACCAGGTTCCCGGATTTGTCTGGTTCAGCCGCTGGGAGAAGCGGATGATTAACTATGGCGCCAGTTTTACGGCTATCTGGAAATTGGGCCTGCCTACAGTGATGCAGGACCTTATCTTTAACCTCAATGGGCGGCAGTTAAGCCGAAGAATAAAAACTGTGTATGAGCTGCTGGAAGATCAGGGATTAACGACTGCGGCCATAAATTTCTACATTTTTCGCGGCCGCCAGGTTTTTGAAACCAGAATTCCCTGGCTGATTAACCTCCTGACCAGATTTCGCCTGGCTGGCAGGTTAATGGGGCCCAGTCTGCTGGTACTGGGCGAAATCTGCCGTCCGGCCAGGTTGTTTAAAGATGATGAATTCTGGGCTCCGGCCGGGCCGCTGAATAAATTCGGTGTTAATGATGAATTTTCCGGGACAGTGACCAGCTATCTGATCAGCCATGGGCATCAGCCGCCCTTGATGCTGGTCTATTTGCCCGATAATGATGGATACTGTCATCGCCATGATCCCCTGACTGCCTATGAGAGCCTGATGCGGGCCGATCGGCAGATTTGTAAAATTCTGGATGCCTATCCCAGCTGGGAACAGGCTCTGGCTGAAACGGTATTTATCGTAACGGGAGACCACAGCCAAAGCAGGATATTAAACAGTCCGGAAGCTATTATTGACTTGCCCGCTTTGCTGGCTCCTCTGAAACAGGTTCCCCTGGGTCGCAAACTGGCATTGCCTGGGAAGGATATTGCCATTGCTCCCAATGAACGGGCGGCCCATATCTATATCCTGCGTCGTAAGCCCCTGAAACGGGCCCGGGTCATGCAAAAACTGCTGGAGCTCCTGGAAGGGGATAGCCGCATTGATCTGATTCTCTGGAAAGAGGAATGGCAGGGGATGACCAAATTCTGGATCAAAAATGGTAATCGGGCTCTCTGGTTTGTTAAAGGAGGCACTGGCCGAGATCTTTACGGTAATAGCTGGCACTGGGAAGGAGACCTGTCCGCTATCGATGCCAGGGTGGAAGGGCAGTATCTGAAGTTCGGCCAGTATCCCGATGCTTTTCGCCGTATTTCGGCCCTGCTGCGATCCCGCAATGCCGGGGATGTGGTCATTACTGCTGCGCCGGGTTATGAATTTGGTGGCCTGGGGTCACCTTTGCATCTGGGCTTTGGCAGCCATGGTTCTCTACATGCCGTCGATTCCCTGGTACCGTTGATTGTCTGTGGCGCTGAATGGCAGAAGGAACATCCCCGGCTGGTTGATCTGGTACCCTGGCTACTGAAATATTTTGGCATACCTTATCCTGATTATTTAGTGAATGAGGAGGGTCACAATTGAACCAGGGAATTAAAGTATTCGTTTATGGTACATTGCTGAAAGGCCAGTCCAATCACAGGCTATTGCACAGGGCACTGGCTGGTCCGGTGGCGGCTGAGGTATGGGGCTATGCCCTTTATCAGGTAACACCAGCCTATCCGGGAGCAGTACCGGATGAAGCAGGCAAAATCAAAGGGGAGATCTACTGGGTTGATGAAGAGCTGCTGCGGGAACTGGATGAACTGGAAGATTACGATCCAGATACCCATAGTGGCTTATATATCCGACAAAAAACCAGAACAGTGGATCAGCAGGAGGTATATATCTACGTCTGGACCGGACCGGTTCGACAGGAATGGGAGGTGCCATATGAACAGCAACCCTGGCACTCAGATTGGGCCGGTGATCAAAACCCGGGAACTGGAAATTGATCTGGGCGGCAAAGTCCTTAATTTTACTGTAGTGGCCAATAGTGAAGAAATTTTACCCCATACCCTGCCGGATGGAGAATCTCCCGTTTGGGTGGAGTTGTGGCCTTCGGCCCTGGCCCTGGCCCGCTGGTACTGGCAGGGGGAGGATTTGACCGGTAAAAAGGTACTGGAGCTGGGGGCAGGCCTGGGGTTGCCTGGAATTGTGGCGGCTCTCAAAGGGGCATGGGTTATCCAAACTGACTATATTCCTGCCGCCGTGGAGCTGGCCCGTCAGAATGCCCTCAAGAACGGGGCGGCAGCTAATATGGTTCAGCAAGTAGCAGACTGGCGTCAATTTAACATTCAGGAAAAGTTCCATATAATTACCGGTTCCGATTTTATCTATCAGCCGCTAAATCATCCGTATCTGGAGCAAATCTTTAATAACAATTTGCTACCAGGGGGGAAACTGGTTATTGCTGAATATGGCCGGGTGGATGCCCTGCGATTTTTGCAGCTTTTGGAGCAGCAGGGCTGGCAGGTCGAGCAGCAAATCTGGCCAGTGGAGCAGGGGGGCTATACTTATAAAATCAAAATTTTTCAGCTGCAAAAATAAAAGGCGCACCCCTTAGCGGGCTGCGCTTTTTTTTCTGCGCCAGAGAATTATCAAACCTGCACTGGTAAAGAGTACCACACTCATCACCTGGGCGGCGCGAAGAGGTCCGAGCATCAAACTGTCGGTGCGGAAACTTTCCACGATGAAACGGCCCACAGAATAGGCCATCAAATAGAGGAGAAAAACTTCTCCCTTCCGAATGACTGGTTTGCGCCGAATCCAGAGCAGGAAAAAGAAAACCCCTAAATCCCAGAGGGATTCATAAAGAAAAGTGGGATGGCGATAGGCGCCATCGATATACATGGCCCAGGGTAAATCGGTTTCATAGCCATAGGCTTCCTGGTTGAAGAAATTGCCCCACCGTCCGATGGCCTGGCCCATAATCAAACTGGGGGCGCAGACATCAGCCAGCTGCCAGAAATCCAGGCGGTAATGGCGGCTAAACCAGAGTCCCACCAGGATGGCAGTTAAGATGCCGCCGTGAATAGCCAGACCACCATGCCAGATTTTGGGGATTTCAGAGGGATTGGCACTATAATAATCCCAGTTGAAAATGACATAATAGAGACGAGCGCCTAACCAGCTGAGGGGGGCGGCGATCAAGGCCAGATCCAGGATGCGTTCCGGATCAATCCCCTGACGCCGGGCTTCCCGGGAAGCCAGCGTTACCCCGATAATAACAGCGATAGCCATGATCACCCCATACCAGCGGATGGTGAGGGGGCCAATTTGTAAAGCGATAGGATCAATCTTCATTTTCATCCTCCTTTGTTGTCGTCAAGCGGGTGAGTATTTCCGGGCCCGGATTGACGTACAGGGTTTTTTGCTGTTCATAGATAACAAATCCCGGTTTGGCACCACGGGGTTTTTTCACGTTTTTGCGCTGGGTATAATCAACCGGGACCTGGGAAGAATGGCGGGCCTTGCTGAACCAGGCGGCCAGCAGGGCACCGGTTTGCAACAATTCAGCCGGAGGGGGGTCTGGACTGTTCCATTTTAAAATTACATGGGAGCCAGGGATATCTCTGGTATGAAACCAGTAATCTTCACTCCGGGCCAGACGCAAGGTCAGGTAATCATTTTGCCGGTTATTACGGCCGACAAGGAAAAGGTAGCCATCCCGGGTTTTGAAACGGGTGGGCTGGCTGATTTCTTCCGCCTTTTCTGGCTTACGCTGTCTCCCGGTTTGTTTCAAAAGCCCGGCTGCCGCTATTTCCTCCCGGATTTCTGCCAGCACTCTGGCATCCTCGGCATTTTCCAGATTAGTGGCAACACTTTCCCAGTACTGCAAATCCCTGATTATAGTTTCCAGTTGCTCTGTCGCCATGCGCTCAGCTGAACGCAGTTTGCCATACTTTTTGTAAAAGTGTTCTACCTGTTCAGAAGCTGTCAGTTCCGGCTGCAAAGGAATAGTCAGCGGTTTTAATTCCGGGTCATAGTAATTGGGTACCGTCAGTTCAGTAAGGCCGGGCTGCCACTGATAAAGATGGGCAGCCAGCAGGTCTCCAAAGAGCTTATATTTTTCTCCTGAGGCCGCCTCGGCCAGGGCCTTTTCCTGAAATTCCCGCCGCTTTTGCAGGCGATTGATCTCCTCTTTGACCAGGCGCAGCAAGTTCTGACGCTGAGAGTGCAGAATTTCTTCCGCCTCTAATCGCTGATATTCCGCATCAGCCAGGTAATTGTAGTAAAGGGGATGAGGGCCTTTGCCCAGTTCAGCCAGCAAATCCTGCAGGGCTAACCAGGTTTTGGTCAGTTCATAGTTGCCCACCTGGTCCAGAGGAAAATCAGGGTCAAGACCTGCTTTCTTTACTAGATCGGCAGCCCGTTTGGGGCTAAAACCGGCGACTGTTTTCTGGAGCGCCTGGCTTAAAGTCAGATTTTCCCCGGCAGCCAGAAGCAAGGGCCCCCATTCCTCTTCCAGGATATGGCCAGGAATTGCTTTTTCCTGGGGTGGCGGGGGAAGGTAAGGACGGCCGGGAAGTACTTCCCGGTGACGGCTGACGGCGTGGGTATAGCGTTTGATGCCATCATAGATCAGGTTGCTGACAGGGTCTACCAGGATGATGTTGCTATGCTTGCCCATGATTTCTACCAGCAAACGGCGCTGGGCCAGCTGACCCAGTTCATCGGTATTTTCGATTAATATCTCTACCACCCGTTCAAAGCCTTCCTGATTAAATTGCAGAATTTTGCCCCCTTCCAGATGTTTGCGCATAACCATGCAGAACATGGGAGGGGAGAGAGGATTGATTTTTTGCCAGCGGCTTACATGTAGACGCGCCCATTTGGGATGGGCGGAAAGCAGGAGGCGGTAATTTTGACCTTGATTGCGTACCAAAAGGTGGATTTCCCAGGGGGTAGGCTGCTGGATTTTTTGAATGCGGCTGCCAGCCAGTACCTGATTCAACTCCGATACTATGGCAGCAATTGCGAAACCGTCCATGGTATGTAGACAAACCTCCTTGTATATTCCATATATATTGTATACAAAAAAGGTAGAGGTTGCAAAAGCATTGATGGTATTATAACATATTTTCCGTAGAGGAGGTAATCTGTGATGAATTTTACCAAAGTGCATGGACTGGGTAATGATTTTGTGGTAGTTAATGCCTTTCAGGAAGCCTTACCGGCTGACCTGGCAGCTCTGGCCCGGGCAGTCTGCGACCGGCATTTCGGAATTGGAGCAGATGGACTGGTCTTGCTTTTGCCAGCTGAAAACCCGGAAAATCATCTGCGCATGCGGATTTTCAACCCCGATGGTTCTGAACCGGAAATGTGCGGCAATGCCATCCGCTGTTTTGCCCGCCTGGCCTGGGAGGATGGTCTGGTAAAGGATACGGTGATCCGGGTAGAAACCCTGGCCGGGGTGATGGTACCGGAAGTGATTCTGGGGGAAAACGGACAAGTACGGGGAATCCGGGTGGATATGGGTGAACCCATCCTGGAACGGAATCTCATCCCCATGCAAGGTCCGGCTGGCACAGTGGTGAATGAACCTTTGCAGGTTGGGGAATATGCTTTACATATAACAGCAGTATCCATGGGCAACCCTCATGCTGTAACTTTTGTGGAGGATCTCTCCCATTTCCCCTGGCAAACTGTAGGACCGTTGCTGGAAAGCCATCCCGCTTTTCCCCGCAAAGTAAATGCTGAATTTGTCCAGGTGGTCAATCGCCAGGAAATGATCATGCGGGTGTGGGAGCGGGGAGCAGGGCCCACTCTGGCCTGTGGCACCGGGGCTTGCGCTACTCTGGTAGCGGCGGTTCTCAATGACCTAACAGAACGAAAGGCGACTATTCACCTGGCTGGTGGTGATCTGGAGATCGAATGGGATGCCAGCACCAACCATGTTTTTATGACAGGACCGGCGACAATTGTTTTTACAGGGAAATACCAGGTTCGATAGGAGGATGAAAAAATGGTAATGGAAGCTCAGCGTATTCGCCAGTTACCCCCTTATTTGTTTGCTCGCATCGAAGCTCAGATCGCTAAAGCGAAAGAAGAAGGAGTGGATGTCATCAGTCTGGGGATTGGTGACCCTGACCGGCCTACCCCTGACCATATCATTCAGGAACTGGTGAAGGAAGCCCATAATCCAGCCAACCATCAATATCCCTCTTCCGTGGGCATGCTGTCTTTCCGTCAGGCTGTAGCCGACTATTATCAGCGCCGTTTCCAGGTCAGCCTGGATCCCAAAACCCAGGTAGTATCCCTGCTGGGCTCTAAAGAGGGGATTGCCCATATGGCCTGGTGCTATCTGGATCCCGGCGATATTGCTCTGGTGCCCGACCCGGGTTATCCGGTCTATGGTATCGGAACCCTGCTGGCAGGGGGTACTCCGTACATCATGCCTTTGAAGGCGGAAAACAACTTTTTGCCTGATCTCAAGGCTATTCCTGAGGAGGTTGCCCGTAAAGCCAAGTTAATGTGGCTGAACTATCCCAATAACCCCACCGGGGCTATAGCTCCCCTGGAATTTTTCGAGGAAGTAGTGGACTTTGCCAAAAAGTATGATATAATCGTCTGCCATGATGCCGCTTATCAGGAGATTTCCTTCGATGGTTACCGGCCACCCAGCTTTCTGGAAGTGCCGGGGGCTATGGAAGTGGGGGTTGAATTCGGCTCCTGTTCCAAGACTTATAATATGACGGGCTGGCGAATTGGCTGGGCTGTAGGTCGGGCGGATGTCATCAACGCTCTGGGACGGCTGAAATCCAACATCGACTCCGGGGTATTTCAGGCTATCCAGTATGCGGCTATTACCGCTTTAACAGGCCCCCAGGATTGTGTCGAAGCCATGAGTAAAGTCTATCAGGAGCGGCGGGACATTGCTGTGGAAGGTCTGAATGCTATCGGCTGGAAGCTGGAAAAACCCAAATCCACCATCTATGTCTGGGCTCCGGTACCGAAAGGCTTTACTTCCATGTCCTTTGCGGAACACGTCTTTGAGAAAACAGGTGTGGTTATTACCCCTGGCAATGGCTATGGTGAACATGGAGAAGGCTTCTTCCGTATCGCTTTGACTGTGGAGAAAGAACGAATGCTGGAAGCTTTTGATCGAATCAAGAAAAACCTGGGTCCCTTTGAGTTTTAAGGTGTTGACAGGCAAAAAATATCCTGTCTATAATAGTCATAAAAGAGGAAATAAGGAAATAATGTAACTAATGGTTGATAAATGTCTCCCAGGTTCTTGGGTCGGCAGTTATTGACATTAGTTTCATTAGCAGCAAACAGGGCGGGAGACATCTCCCGCCTGATTTTTTTGAGCAAGGGAGGGAGAAAACATGCGAATTGCCCAAATTCACTGGGCCTTTCCGCCCATTATCGGCGGGGTGGAAAGCCATCTGGCCATGCTGGGCCCGGCTCTGGTGGAAAAAGGCTGTCAGGTGAGCCTGTTGACCGGAGCTGTTCCAGGAGAGCCTGAAATGGCTGAATATGAAGGGATGACAGTTAAAAGAACCCCTTTACTGGATTTAAACAGCCTCAATCCTGAAATCATCGCCGCCAGGGCGGAAGAGATTCGGACAGAGTTCAAAAACTTTATCGAACAGTTCAAACCGGATCTGCTGCATGTCCATAACATGCATTACTTCAGCCCTGTTCATGCTGATATTCTTTTTGAATTAAAAAAGGAATATGGTATTCCCCTGATTTTGACCAGTCACAACGTCTGGGCTGATAGCGATCCCACCTGGCAGGAGATGAACAAACGGGCTCAGGCCTGGGATGCTATTATTGCTGTCAGTCACTATATTAAAAGAGAAATGATTCGTGTTGGCTATGAAGAGAAAAAAATCACAGTCATTCATCATGGCATTGACCTTAACCGCTTTGTTCCGCCTGGTAGCAAGGACCTGGCGGAAATTGAGCGGATTTATCCCCAGTTTAAGGGGCGGCGGGTTATTTTCCATCCTGCTCGCATGAGTCTGGATAAAGGCTGCCACATCAGTGTTCAGGCCCTGGCGGAAATCCGCAGGGAATTTCCCGGGGTTTTACTGGTCCTGGCAGGCACCAGTAAAACGGTGGACTGGGGCTCGCATCAGCAGAAACATGTGCGTCAGATCATGGATTTAATTGAGGAGCTTCAGCTGCAGGACCATGTTTTTGTGAAGTTGTTTGCCTGGTCGGAAATGCCCGTGGTTTACCAGGCAGCTGAGTTTTGTATTTATCCCTCCTGTTTTGAGGAACCTTTCGGTCTGGTCATGCTGGAAAGTATGGCTTCTGAGCGGCCCATCATCGTGAGCCGGGCAGGGGGCATGCCGGAAATTGTCAGAGACAGTATCAATGGCTATATCGTGCCCATGGGAGATGCCCGCGCCCTGGCAGAACGCTGTTGCCGCTTGCTGGCTGATCCTATTGCCTGCCGGCAGATGGGTAAGACCGGGCGCAGGATGGTGGAAAAGTTCTGGACCAGGGAAGTGATGACAGAAGCTACACTGGCCGTATATAAAAAAGTTAGCAGAGGCAAAGGGGTAGATTATGAACAGTTGCAACCTTACCAGGCAGGATGATTTTCGGATTGCCCCGGAGGATATTCGCAGCAGTGTGGAAATACTGAAGGAAGGGCAGATGTTCATGAACTCCCTGCCCGGGGGAGAAATCCCCTGTCAGGATACAGGCGGGCTGGGATTTTATTATGCTGATACCCGTTTTCTCAGCTGTCTGGAGCTGCGACTGAACGGAACAGAACCAATTTTTCTTTCCCGCTCTGTACGGGACAGCCATATTGCCCAGGTGGAATTGACCAACAAGGACTTTGTCAGCAAGGGCCAGCTGGTACCATTGCATACTATCCATTTGCGCTTGTTGCGGCTGGTAAGAGATGGGTTTTACCAGCGGTTACGTCTTATTAATTTCAACCAGTATCCTGTGGAACTAACCTTGCGCTTTCGCCTGGGGGCGGATTTTGCCGATATCTTTGAGGTCAGAGGAACCAGGCGGCAGGTTAGAGGGCAAAGACTAAAACCGGAGTTTTCCCACCAGGAAATCAGCCTTGGTTATCAGGGTCAGGATGGGGTAGTGCGTAAAACGCGCATATATTTTGCTCCTGCTCCCTCCAGGATAGGGGAAGAGGGTACTTTGGCCTGGGCTGAGTATAAGCTGGTGCTACAGCCCCAGAAAAAATACTACCTTTACCTGAAAATCCAACCCTGGCTGGAAGAAAGCCGCCGGCAGGAGGAGACTTTACCCCGGGATCTTGGGTTTAAGAAGGCAGCCGGTTTTTTAATCCAATCCTACCGGGACTGGATTCAGGATTGCATCAATATCATTACTGACAATCAGCGCTTCAACCAGATGCTGAGAGTAGGGATTACAGATTTACGGGCCCTGACGACCCATTATCCCGGCAAAGGGGCGGTACTGGAAGCGGGGATACCCTGGTATGCTGCACCTTTTGGCCGTGATTCCCTGATTACTGCCTGGCAAACACTGCTGGTCAATCCCTGGCTGGCCCGGGAAACTTTGCTTTTCCTGGCCCGCTATCAGGGAGAAAAAATTGACCCCTGGCGGGATGAAGAGCCTGGCAAGATTTTGCATGAATTGCGTCTGGGGGAAATGGCCCGGGCTGGAGAAATTCCCCATACTCCTTATTATGGTTCAGTGGATTCTACCCTCTGGTTTATCATCTTACTGGCGGCTTACTACCGCTGGACTGGTGAGCGGGAGCTGCTGGAAAAACTGCGGCCCAATCTGGAACGGGCAATCCACTGGTGTGAAGTTTACGGGGACAGGGACCAGGATGGCTATATCGAATATCAATGTCAGTCAGAAAGGGGCCTCATTAACCAGGGCTGGAAGGATTCCTGGGATGGGGTTATTGATTCTGATGGCCAGCTTCCCACCGGTCCCATTGCTCTGGTGGAGGTGCAGGGCTATTATTACCTGGCCCTGCGGGAAGCAGCTTTTTTGTACCAGCAGCTGGGAGTGCCTTCATTAGGAGAGCAGCTCCTGGCCAGAGCCCGGAGTTTGCAAGCTAAATTCCTGCAGGATTTCTGGTTGCTGGAGGAGGAATTTCTGGCCTTTGCTTTAGATGGCCAGAAACGGAAGCTCAAAACCATTGTTTCCAATCCTGGCCATTGCCTGTTTACCGGTATCCTGCCACCGGAGTATGCCGACAAGGTGGCAAGGCGCCTGTTTGCCCCTGACCTCTTTTCTGGCTGGGGAATTAGAACTATGAGTGACCGGGAGAAGGCCTATAATCCTATGAGTTACCATAATGGTTCAGTCTGGCCCCATGATAATGCCATTATCGGTTATGGCTTGCGGCAAGCCGGGCAACTGGAAAGACTGTGTTATCTGACGGAAACTCTCTTTGCTGCGGCCGAGTATTTTCCCCAGTCCCGTCTGCCGGAACTGTTCTGCGGCTTTACCCGCCGGGGCAATGCTGGCCCGGTCAAATATCCCATTGCCTGTGATCCGCAGGCCTGGGCGGTGGGCAGTATCTTTTTGCTCCTCAGGGCCTTACTGGGGGTAGAATGCCGTGGTAACCAGATTTTTGTCCGGCAACCCCTGTTACCAGATTTTCTGAAAACCCTGCGGCTGGAGAATATCAGAGTAGGAGAAGGCAGAGTAGACCTGGAGTTCACCCGCAGAAATGGTAAAACCTATTGTGGAGTCACCGGTACAACTGGCCAGGTGCAAGTGATTTTTGCCTAGGGGGTGAGAAACCATGGCTCAGCTGTCTTTTTCTGGTGGTAAGACGGGAGGTCGGTTGCTGGTAGTTTCCAACCGGGGGGCCTGTACTCTGCGTCAGACCCCGGGCGGATTGGAGATAATCCCGGCGGTTAGTGGCCTGGTTTCGGCAGTGGAGCCGATATTAAGACGGGAAGGGGGGATCTGGGTAGCCTGGGGTGGCCGTTGTGGCCAGGAACCAGGCCACCTGTTACCCCTGCCGGAAGGAGAAAGTAAATATCTTTTTGCTGAAGTAGTTTTATCGTCAGAAGAAATTAAAGGCTTCTATGATGGATTTTCCAATAGCATTATGTGGCCTCTTTGTCATGGTTTTTTGGAAAAGGTTCAGTTTGAAGAAAACTACTGGCAGCTCTACCGCCGGGTCAATGAAAAATTTGCTCGTACTGTGGTCAAAATGAGCAGCCATAACGATCGGGTATGGATACATGATTATCATCTTACCCTATTGCCTGCACTGATCCGCAGGCAACGGCCGGTTCTTTCTATCTCCTTTTTCTGGCATGTGCCTTTTCCACCAGTGGAATTATTTGCAACATTACCCTGGGCGGGGGAAATCCTGCGCGGCCTGCTGGCCTGTGACCAGATAGGCTTTCATACTGAAAGTTATGTTCGCAACTTTCTGCAGGCGGTGGAGGAAATCCTCCGGGCAAGGGTGGATTATCTTAACTCCACTATCCACTGGGGAGGGCGGAAAATCAGGGTTATTGCTGCCCCTATCGGGATTGACTGGCGGGAATATCTGACTCTGGCAGCCAGGGAGGAGATCAAAGGCAAGGCAGAGCAAATTCGCCTCGCTCTGCAAAGCGACTATGTACTGCTGGGTGTAGACCGACTGGATTATACCAAAGGTATACCCCAGCGATTGCAGGCCTTTTCTCATTTGCTGACAAATTACCCCTGGCTAAGGGGTAAAGTTGCTCTGTTACAGGTGGTTGTTCCCAGCCGGGTAGAGACAGCAGCCTATCAGAGCCTGCGGCAGGAAATCGAGAAACTGGTGGGAGAAATCAATGGGTTATTTACCACCGATTATCAGGTGCCGGTCCGCTATCTCTATCGTTCTCTGACCAGGCAGGAACTGGTGGCCCACTACCTGGCAGCAGATCTGGCTTTAGTCACTCCTCTCAGGGATGGGCTCAATCTGGTGGCTAAAGAATATGTAGCATCTAAAGCCCGAGGCACCGGGGGACTGTTACTCAGTCCTTTTGCCGGTGCTGCCTTGCAGCTAAAAGGTGCTCTGCTGGCCAATCCCTATCATCCCCGGGAGATGGCAGAACAAATCAAACGCGGTCTGGAAATGCCTCTGCCGGAACAGCAGCAGCGCCTAAGTAGCATGATGCGGATTATTAGAGAACAGGATTTAGAGTGGTGGTGGCAGCAGGTGAAAGGAATGAGCAACAATGCGGAGCAGCCGGAAGTTGCTGCTAATGACTGATTATGATGGCACTCTGGTTCCCTTGCGGGAAAAGCCAGAGCTGGCAGTACCGGACCAGCAGCTCCTGGACCTGCTCACAGAACTGACAGAAAAACAGGAGCAAATTATCGCCATCATTAGCGGCCGGGATTTGCAACAGCTTAAGCAGTTTTTTCCCATTCCTGGTCTTTGTCTGGTCGGTGGCCATGGTGGGCAAATCCTATGGCCCGGGGGAGAGGTGGAAAACTGCTTTGATTCTGCAGCCGTCTTAGCGGTGGCAGCTCGCATTGGGGAGATGGCAGACAAAATTATGTCCAGAGAATGCGGGTTTTTACTGGAGTATAAACAAACCGGGTTGGCTGTTCATTACCGGCTGGCACCGCCTCAGCTGGCTACAGAGAAAATACGGCAGCTGCTCAGCCAGGTCAGACAGTGGCTTCCGGCAGACTGGGAAGTATTATCAGGAAAAAAGGTACTGGAATTCAAACCTGCCTGTACCAGTAAAGGCAATGCCCTGTTACGCCTGCTTCAGCGCTGGCCCGATTTCTGGCCAGTTTACCTGGGAGATGATGTCACTGATGAATCAGCTTTCCAGGTTCTGGCCCGGCGGGGTACGGGTATTCTGGTAGCGGACCTGCCCCGGCCAACAGCAGCTCATTTTCGCCTGCGGGACTACCGGGAAGTACGCCAATTATTAAAGACAGGGATTTCCTGTCTTTTTTGTTGACAATTACCCCGGATAGATTTAGACTGATATCAAAAGCAATGGGCGGCGATTACAATGCAGAAAAAAATCCTATTCTTAACTAGTATCCTTAATTTCTTGTTAAATACGGCTATCCAGGGGTCGGTAATTTTTATCCCTTTGCTGGGTCAAAAGCTGGGAGCTACTGATTTTCAAGTTGGCCTGATTGGGGCTGCGTATGGTGGCGCTTATCTTGTTGCTTCCCTTGCCTCCGGTCAACAATCAGACCGCCGTGGCAAATTAATTTTTGTGCGCTGGGGCCTGTTTTTCAGCACTTTGATGTTTTTGGCCCAGCTACTGGCCCAGCGCTATCTGGTCTTGCTGCTGGTTCGGGCCGGGGTAGGGCTGGCTCTGGGAGTTACCACAGCCGCGCTGGTGGCCTATGCCTTTGAAGCAGGGGCCGATATGGGCAAGTTCAGCTCTTATGGCTCCCTGGGCTGGATTGGCGGAGCTGCAACAGCGGCGGTATTAAAAAGATTTGAGCTGATTTTTCTTAGCGGAGCCTTTTTTTGTGCCCTGTCCTGGCTCCTCAGCCTGTATCTGCCCCCGGGTGAGCAGCAAATCGGGAAAAAGGTAGAGAAGGACTCTTCCGGCTGGCTCAAGGTGTTGCGGCGGGAATATAAGGTCTATCTGGCTATTTTTTTACGCCAGCTGGGGGCGGCGGCGGTCTGGATCATCTTGCCTCTCTATTTCAACTCCCTCGGTTTGTCACCAACCTGGACCGGGATTTTGTGGGGGATTAATTTTACGGTACAATTTCTGGTAATGCGGCATCTTAATCATTATGATCCTGTCAAAATTTTTGCTTTTGGTCAAATCCTTTCTATTTTCGTTTTTTTAACTTATGGGCTGGTAACGCGATTAGAGTTATTGATTCTGGCCCAGATTCTGCTGGGTATAGCCTGGTCAGGCCTGTATGTAGGAGCATTGTTGCTGGTACTCAGCTCCGGGCAGGAAAGGGGAACAGCCAGTGGCCTGTTCACGGCAACCCTTAACCTCTGCGGCACTCTCGGTCCCTTTCTCGGAGGTCTGGTGGCCCAGTTCTGGGGTTACAGAGGAGTGATGTTTCTGGCAGCTACTTTATCAGCTGCTGGCATGCTGGTAGCGGTACCGCAGGCGGTGAAGGGAGAAAAAGAAAGAGAAAGAGTGGGAGATAGGAATGAAGGCAAACTTACTGACCTGGCGCGCCGGTTGTAAGGCGGGGCTGGCCATTGCGGTCGGCTATTTTCCGGTGGCGATGGCCTTTGGCCTTATGGCCAAAGCCATTAATGTCAGCGGCCTGGAAGCAACTCTTTTTTCCCTCCTGGTTTTTGCCGGGGCCAGCCAGTTTATGGCCCTTAACCTGATTAAGGCCGGGGTTTTTTCCGGAGAAATTATTCTGGCCACCTTGCTGTTGAATTTCCGCCATTTCTTGATGAGTGCGGCCCTTTCTACCCGATTGGAAGATCGCCGTTTCTGGCGGCTGGCCCTGGTGGCTTTTGGTATCACCGATGAAACCTTTGCCCTGGCTATGACTAGAGAGGGAAAGCTAAATTTTTCCTTTTTGCTGGGATTGGAAGGGACGGCTTATCTGGCCTGGGTACTGGGTACGGTAACGGGCTATCTGCTGGGAGATGGTTTGCCCCCGGCCTGGCAAAACAGTCTGGCTATTGGTCTTTACGCCATGTTTGCGGCCATTTTAGTACCGGAAGGGAAAAAATCTGCTCGCTTGCTGATGGTAGCTGCCCTGGCGGGGCTAATCAATACCGGTCTTTCATATCTGGGCAGATTGCCGGGGGGCTGGAATTTGATTATCGCAATGGTGGCAGCGGCAGCCTTTGCTCTGGTAATGGAAAGAGGAAGGGAGGAAGAGAGATGTCGGGCCACTACCTCTGGTTGATTATAGGCATGGCAGCAGTAACTTATTTGCCCCGGCTCTTGCCGCTAACCATCCTGACTGGAATCAGGTTGCCCCTATCTTTACAACGTTTTTTATCCTATCTACCATATGCTGCCCTTGGGGCCTTGCTGGCACCGGGGGCCTGGCAGGCTATACCCCAGCAACCGGCTGCTGGATTTCTGGGGGTTTTGGCCGCTGCCATCACTGCCTGGCTGGGAGGAAACCTGATGCTGGCAGTAACGGCGGGAGTGCTCACTACTTTTTTCTTAATTCAGTGAAGGATTTTAGTGATTTAAGTCGAACTATGTAGGCAAAACTATGGTTAAGATTGTATAAAAGGCGGTGCTGCGCTTGGTCAAAAGCATGACAGGCTACGGCCGAGGGGAAGGACTGGGAGCTGGCAAAAAATTTACAGTAGAAATGAAATCGGTGAATCATAGATTCTGTGAGGTGGTTGTTCGCTATCCCAGGGGCTGGGCGGCGATCGAAGATAAAGTCAGGTCGCTGGTCCAGTCAGGAGTGGCCCGGGGCCGGATCGATGTCTTCATCAATATAGAAGATACCGGGGAAGAGGCGAAAGGGGTAAAAGTTGACAAAGGATTGGCCCTGGCGTATTATAATGCAATGAGAGAGCTGGCTGGGCTTTTGGGGCAGCCTCTGGAATTCGATTGGACCCAGATTGCCCGCTGGCCGGATGTAATCACTCTGGACCAGGAGGAAGCGGATCTGGAACAGTTCTGGCCTTATCTGGCCCAGGCTGTAAATATAGCTCTGACCAATCTGGTCAGGATGCGGGAACAGGAAGGGGCCAAGCTGGTACAGGATCTGGAAGGAAAGGTCAGTGATTGTGAACACATAACCAATCGCATCAAGGAACGGGCTCACCTGGTGGTAGAGGAATACCGTCAACGCCTGCAACAGCGGGTGCAGCAACTGCTGGGCGAAGTACCAGTTGATGAAGCCAGATTGGCTATGGAAATCGCTTTGCTGGCAGAACGGGCAGCAATTGATGAAGAGCTGGTGCGCTTATTCAGCCATTACCAGGAGGCCCGGTTGTGTTTAAAGGCCCGGGAGCCGGTAGGGCGCAAACTGGATTTTCTTGTGCAGGAAATGAACAGAGAAGCCAATACCATTGGATCCAAAGCAGGGGATTTAACTATAAGCAAACTGGTAGTTGAATTGAAAACCGAGATCGAAAAAATTAGAGAACAGGTGCAAAACCTGGAGTAAGGAGGCTGTTGGCGTGGAGATTAAACTGGTGAATATCGGTTTTGGTAACATTGTCTCTGCCAATCGGATTGTAGCGATTGTCAGTCCGGAATCAGCACCCATCAAGCGGATTATCCAGGAAGCCCGGGATCGGGGCATGCTGATTGATGCCACTTATGGCCGGCGTACCCGGGCGGTGATCATTACTGACAGTGATCATGTCGTTTTATCAGCAGTACAGCCGGAAACGGTAGCTCATCGGCTGATGGCCAAGGAGGCCCCGGCAGCCATAGCTGATCTTGAAGATGATGAGACGGAGGAACAATAGGATGACCGGACAGGGCTTGTTACTGGTGATATCCGGTCCATCCGGTGCCGGAAAGGGCACCGTTTGCCGGGCCCTGATGGCACGACATCCTGAAGTAGCGTATTCGGTTTCGGCTACTACCCGTAAACCGCGGCCGGGAGAGATAGACGGGGTTCATTATTATTTTGTCACCAGGGAACGTTTCGAAGAAATGATCGCTGCCGGAGAACTGCTGGAATGGGCCATGGTTTACGAAAGCGGCAACTACTATGGAACTCCACGCCAGGCCGTGCTGGATAATCTGGCCGCCGGTAGAGATGTGATTTTGGAAATCGATGTTCAGGGAGCATTACAGATCAGGGAGAAGTTTCCTGAAGCTATTTTTATTTTTATCCTTCCTCCGTCAATGGAAGAACTGAAAAAACGCATTACCGGCCGGGGCACGGAGTCGGCGGAAAGTATTTCGAAACGCCTGGCCTGTGCTGCGACGGAACTAAGTTATGTCAAAAAATACGACTACTGTATTGTCAATGATCTGGTGGAAAAAGCTGTAGAAAAACTGGAAGCCATTATCATAGCGGAAAAATGCCGCGTACAACGCTTGACCTTACCGACTGGAGGTGGAGAATCATGAATAAACCTTCGCTGGATATTCTGCTGAAAAAGGTGGATAGCCGCTACACCCTGGTGGTAGCTGCAGCCAAACGGGCCCGTATGCTGACCAACCCGGAGAGCTCTGCTGGCACCAAGCCTGTTTCCAGAGCACTGGAGGAAATTGCAGCCGATAGGTTACAATATGAACGAACCAAGAGTGGGATCAAGTAATGTGGCAGGGGAAAAGAATAATTGTCGGCATCACTGGCGGGATCGCAGCCTATAAGGCGGCGGACCTGGTCAGCCAGTTAGTGAAAGCAGGAGCTGAAGTCAGGGTTATTATGACCCCTTCAGCTCAAAAATTTATTACACCCCTGACCTTGCAGACCCTGTCCCGGCAGCCGGTTGGGTTGGATATGTTTGCTGAGCCAAAAGCCTGGGAAGTGCAGCATATCGCCTGGGCGGACTGGGCCCAGCTGGTGATTGTGGCACCAGCTACGGCCAATACCATTGGCAAGCTGGCCCATGGCCTGGCTGATAACCTGCTGACAGCGGTGCTGATGGCAACCAGGGCCCCCATTTTGCTGGCACCGGCCATGAATGTCCACATGTGGGAAAATCCGCTGGTTCAGGCTAATCTGGAAAAGCTGCAGGCAGTTGGGGTACGAATTGTTGAACCGGAAAGTGGTCGCCTGGCCTGTGGCTATGAAGGTAAAGGCCGGATGGCAGCGGTAAATACCATCCTCGAGGCGGCAGCCTTAATTTGCTGGGACCTGGAGGGCAAAAGAGACCTGACCGGGCGCAAAGTCCTGATTACCGCCGGTGGCACCAGGGAACCGCTGGATCCCGTTCGCTTTATCGCCAATCGCAGTTCCGGCAAAATGGGTTACGCTCTGGCTACAGAGGCGGTCAGGCGGGGGGGCCAGGTAGTTCTGGTTTCGGGACCGGTGGAGCTGGCTCCTCCTCCTGGACTGGCGGAATTCATCCGGGTGGAGCGGGCAGAAGAGATGGCTGAGGCCGTATTAAGTCGAGCCCCGGAGATGGATGTAATTATCAAGGCCGCTGCAGTAGCCGATTTTCGTCCGGTCCAGGTAGCAGAGCAGAAAGTGAAAAAGGGGGACGGGGACTGGGTACTGCATTTGCAGAAAAACCCCGATATTCTGGCCATACTGGGAGCCCGGAAACGGCCGGGACAGGTGCTGGTGGGTTTTGCTGCTGAAACCCATGATTTGCTGGCCAATGGAGCGGAAAAAGCACGGCGAAAAGGGGCGGATTTTATAGTTGCAAATGATGTCAGTCGCCCGGGCAGTGGCTTTGGCAGTGATACCAATGAGGTAACTTTTATTTTTCCCGATGGCGCAACCATTTTCTGGCCTTTATTAAGTAAACAGGAAGTAGCAGCCCGGATTTTTGACCAGATAGTTCAGCTCCTGGGAGAGGAGGAATAGAGAATGGCAAAAAGGTTATTTACTTCCGAGTCAGTGACCGAAGGACATCCTGATAAAATGGCTGACCAGATTTCTGATGCCATTCTGGATAGCATTCTAGCCCGGGACCCGGACGCCAGGGTGGCCTGTGAGACCATGGTGACCACCGGGCTGGTCCTGGTGATGGGTGAAATCACTACCGAGTGCTATGTTGATATCCCAAAGATCGTTCGAGAAACCATTAAAGATATTGGCTATACCAGGGCCAAGTTTGGTTTTGATGGGGATACCTGTGCTGTTCTCACAGCTATTGATGAACAATCGCCGGACATTGCCCTGGGGGTTGATCCCGGTGGGGCCGGGGATCAGGGGATGATGTTCGGTTATGCCTGTGATGAGACTCCGGAACTGCTGCCTGCCCCCATTGCCCTCGCCCACCGGCTGGCACGGCGTTTGGCCCTGGTACGCAAGGAGCGGCTGGTACCCTATCTCAGACCGGATGGCAAGACCCAGGTAACAGTGGAATATGATAATGATGAAGTAGTTAGAATTGATACCATAGTGGTTTCAGCTCAACACAAGCCCTCCATATCCCAGGAAACCATCCGGGAGGATATTATCCAGCAGGTTATTCGTCCGGCGATTCCCCCCCATCTGCTGGCTGATACCAGGATACTAGTCAATCCTACCGGCCGCTTTGTGGTAGGTGGGCCCCAGGGGGATTGTGGCCTGACGGGAAGAAAAATTATTGTTGACACCTATGGGGGAATGGCCCGGCACGGAGGTGGAGCTTTCTCCGGCAAGGATCCGACCAAGGTGGATCGCTCCGCTGCCTATTATGCCCGCTATGTGGCCAAAAATATTGTCGCAGCAGGACTGGCCCGGCGTTGTGAGGTACAAGTAGCCTATACTATTGGCAGAGCCGAGCCTGTGGCTATAGATATAAATACTTTTGGTACCGGGCGAGTTGCAGAAGCAGAGCTAGTTGCTGCTGTTAAAAAAGTCTTTGATTTCCGGCCTACAAAAATTATTCAGGAATTAAATTTGCGTCGGCCTATTTATAAGCAGCTGGCTGCTTATGGTCACTTTGGACGCCTGGATTTGGACTTGCCCTGGGAAAAAACAGATAAAAAAGATTTGCTGCTTTCCCTGTTTTAATGCAGGATTTTGTCACTTTATGTCGAAAAGGAAATTTGATAGATAGATAAGTGCTTGTGATAACTTGTTGGGGGCATATCCGGGGAAGGTGATAGACATGCTATGGATTTTGGCGGGGGCAGCAGGACTTATCCTGGTCATTATCGTTATCTGGTTACTGCGCTCCATGGATCAACAGTTGCAGGAAGTCAAAAATAGTTTAGATGAATGCTTGGAAAGAGTCCAGGAGGACAAAAGGCCGCGACTATCCGAGCGGTCATGAGCAAGCCAGGAAATCTCCTGGTTTTTTCTTTATCGGTCGGATATGATATAATACAACTGGAAACGAGAGTCCGGAGAGAGGGCGAAAAATGGGGAAAAATCCTGTTTATGCCGAGGTATATATAGATAGACCTGTAAAAGAACTGGACCGCCCCCTGACCTACAGGATCCCGGACCAGCTCCAGGGCCAGGTGCGTCCTGGCATGCGCGTGCAGGTTCCGCTGGGCAGACAGGGGCGGGTACAGGCTTTTGTAACAGCCATCACCGACCAGCGCCCACCGGTACAGGTACGGGACATAATAGGACTAATAGACCGGGAGCCTATTATAGATGAGGAGCTGCTGGGTTTGGCCCGCTGGCTGGCAGACTATTATGTTTGTCCGCTGGTAACAGCAATTCATACCCTGGTTCCGCCGGGTAAAAAGAACTCTGGTGGTACTCTGGTGGCCCTTACTCCCAGGGGCTGGGCCTATTTAAATCAGCAGGATGATGAGGAAGAAGAGGCTGGACTGGAAATGCTGGAGTGGCTGGCTGCCCGGGGCGGCGAGGCTGATGCTCCTTCCCTGCGGGCGATGTTCCGGAGCCAGGGACAACAGGTGCTAAAAAAGTTGCAGGCAGCCGGCCTGGTTCAGGTGGAACAATTTAAAATGGTGGGAGAGAAAGGGACCGGCAAGCTCGGTATTTATCCAGCCTTTCCGCCGGAGGAGCTGGCAGTACATTTGCTCAGTCTTTCACCCCGGGCCAGCAAAAGCCGGCAGGCCTTAACGGTCGCCTGTGCTGTACCGGGCCTGACGGTAAAGGAGCTGGCGGCCCGGGCGGAAGTAACCGAGAGCGTAATTAGAGGCTTGCTGGACAAGGGGCTCCTCTGTCAAAAAGCTATTTCACTGCAAGCAGAGCAACCAGAACGCAAGGTAGTCTGGCCCCGGTTAACTCCGGCCCAGCAGGCCGCTTTTCAGGCTATAGAAGAGAGCATAGTAAAGGGCAGAAGGAAAAAATTCCTGCTTTTCGGAGTGACAGGCAGTGGCAAAACCGAGGTCTACCTGCGTGCCATTGCTAGCTGTCTTGAAAGAGGCCAGACAGCGATTTGTCTGGTCCCGGAAATTTCCCTGACCCCGCAAATTGCAGCCCGTTTTAAGGAACGATTTGGAGCAGATGTAGCTGTTTTTCACAGCCGCCTGTCTTTGCGGGAACGGCATCTGGAGTGGCAAAGAATTAAAGAAGGCAAAATTAAAGTAGTAGTCGGGGCCCGCTCTGCTATCTTCGCTCCTCTGCAAAAACTGGGGCTAATCATAATCGACGAGGAGCATGAAACCAGTTACAAACAGGATGTTACCCCCCGTTATCATGCCCGGGAGGTGGCCCAGGAACGGGCCAGACGAACAGGGGCTACCCTGGTGCTGGGCAGTGCCACTCCGGCAGTTGAGACCTTTTATCGCGCCCAGCAGGGGGAATTCACCCTCTTGACCCTGGCGGAAAGAATCGATGATCGGCCTCTGCCGCCGGTGACTGTGGTGGATATGCGACAGGAACTGGCAGAGGGCAATCGCAGCATTTTTTCCCGGGAACTGCAGGAAGCTCTCCGACACACTCTGCAGCGGGGGGAACAGGCGATTCTGTTTTTGAATCGCCGGGGCTACAGTACTTTTGTATCCTGTCGCAGTTGCGGGTATGTGCTGCGCTGTCCTGCCTGTGATGTGACTTTGACCTATCATAGTTCGGACCAGACGGTACGCTGTCACTATTGTGAACACAGAGAACCTTCCCCGGCCCTTTGTCCCCGGTGTAATTCCAGGTATATCCGTTATTTTGGGGCAGGTACCCAGCGGGTGGCAGAGGAATTTGCCCGGGAGTTTCCAGGTGTGAGCTGGCAGCGGATGGATGTGGATACTACCAGTCGTCGGGGAGCCCATGAAACTATCATTCAGAATATGCTGGAAGAAAAAATTCAGGTTCTAATCGGCACCCAGATGATTGCTAAGGGCCTGGATTTTCCTAAAGTAACTCTGGTCGGTGTGATTTCTGCCGATACTTCCCTGAATGTTCCCGATTTCCGTTCAGGGGAAAGGACTTTTCAGCTCCTGACTCAGGTGGGCGGTCGGGCTGGCCGGGATGTCCTGCCGGGGAGGGTGATTATTCAGACCTATTCGCCGGAACATTACAGCATTTTACGGGCAGTAGAACATGATTATCCGGGTTTTTACCGGGAGGAGCTGGAGCTGAGGGAAATGCTGGGCAATCCCCCTTTCAGCTACCTGGTCCGTCTACTGCTTAGCGGGCCCAGGGAAGAGGAAGTAATCAGGGGCAGTCAGCTGATCTGTGACTGGCTGCAACCGGGATTGCAAGCGGATCAGTCCCTGCTGGGGCCCGCCCCGGCGCCTCTGTCCCGCTTGCGGGGCCAGTATCGCTGGCATCTGGCCATCAAGGGCCCGGAGCTGGAGGGATTACGCAGCTTGGGCCGGGAAGTGTTACAGAAATGGAGCAAGCAACGCAGTGGGGAAGTGCGTCTGGTTCTGGATATTGAACCAGTCAGTTTGCTATAAAGTGAGGGAGATAATTAATGGCAGTATTTAAAATAGTGGAGATTGGCGATCCTGTTCTGCGTCAAGTTGCCAAACCGGTAAAAGAGATTACCCCCAATATCATCAAGCTCCTGGAAAACATGGCTGACACTATGTATGATGCGGAAGGGGTAGGGCTGGCTGCTCCCCAGATTGGCATCAGCAAACGGGTGATAGTAGTTGATGTGGGTGAGGGACTGATTGAACTGATCAATCCAGAGATTATCCATTGTGAAGGCAAGGAAGTGGCGGTGGAAGGTTGTCTTTCTGTTCCCGGCAAACAGGGGGATGTAGAGAGATGGGCTAGAGTCAAGGTCCGCGGTCTCAACCGCCAGGGGGAACTGGTGGAATATGAGGCCGAAGGCTTGCTGGCCCGCGCCTTCCAGCATGAAATAGACCATCTTGATGGTATCTTATATGTAGATAAAGCAGAAAATCTGCGCCCCAGCAAATAGGAGGGATACAGCATGCGGATTGTCTTTATGGGAACCCCTGATTTTGCTGTGCCCAGCTTGCTGGCATTGGACCAGCCCGGCTGGCAGGTGGTAGGTGTAGTAACCCAGCCGGACCGACCGCGGGGGCGGGGACAGAAAGTTTCTTTCTCCCCTGTTAAAGAAGCGGCTCTAAGCCGGGGCTGGCCGGTTTTTCAGCCCTTGAAAGTTAAAGATGAAAACTTTCTGGCAGAGCTGGAAGAATTACGGCCAGATGCCATTGTGGTAGTAGCTTATGGTCAGATATTGCCGGAAAAGATCCTGCAATTGCCGCCCCTGGGTTGTATCAATGTCCATGCTTCTTTGCTGCCTCGCTACCGGGGAGCTGCCCCTATCCAATGGGCAATCATTAATGGTGAACAGGAAACCGGTATTACAACCATGTACATGAGCAGGGAACTGGATGCCGGGGATATGATTCTGAAAGCCAAAGTGCCCATTAAGGATACGGATACCTTTGGAACTTTGCATGACCGGCTGGCCACTCTGGGGGCAGAGTTGCTGGTGCAAACCCTGACCCAAATCGAGCAGGGCCAGGCGCCCCGGGAACCCCAGGACCATAGCCGGGCCACCTATGCGCCAATGCTGAATCGGGAAACAGAGCGGATTAACTGGGGGGCTGGCGGCCAGCAGATTGTCAACCTGATCCGGGGCCTAAACCCCTGGCCGGGGGCCTATACCCTCTGGGAAGGGAATCCCCTGAAAATCTGGCAGGCCAGGTTTGAACCTGGCACACCGCTGGCTGATCCGGGAACTGTAGTGGAATTGCGCACAGAAGGACCAGTGGTGGCAGCCGGAGATGGGCACCTGGTGCTAACCCAGTTGCAGCCAGCAGGAAGCAGGGCCATGACCGGGGCAGACTTCCTGAGGGGGCGCAAACTGCAGGCTGGAACTAAACTGGAATAAAGTTGGTGGAATAACTTTGAAAGAACCACGTCAAATAGCAGTAGAAATAGTGGAACAGGTATTATGGCAACAGGCCTATTCCAACCTGACTCTGAATAAAGCCGCCAGTGCCCTGGATAGCAGGGAACGCAAGCTGGTAACTGAACTGGTTTATGGTACTGTAAAATACTATTTAGCGTTGGCCTGGCTGTTAAATCAGTTTTTAAGTAAACCCCTGGAAAAGATGCCCCACAGATTGCAGGCTATCCTGCTGGTAGGTGCTTACCAGATTGTAAAAAGTGAAAGGATTCCAGGCCCGGCAGCAGTACATACCAGTGTGGAACTTGCCAAAAAGAACAAATTTACCGGGCTTGCCGGCCTGGTTAATGGGGTATTGCGCAATCTGTTGCGCAACCAAGGTAACTGGAGCTGGCCAGATCGGAATCAGGATCTAGTGGGCTACCTCAGTGTTTTTTACAGCTATCCTCGCTGGCTGGTACAATTGTGGCTAAAGGAACTGGGGGAAGAAGACACAGAAAAACTGCTGGCTGCCGGAAATAACATCCCCCCCTTGACTTTACGGACCAATACCCTGCGCCTGACCCGGGCAGAACTGGTGGAACGCCTGCAGGCGGCGGGCACTGGAGTAAAAGAACTGTCCTGGCCATCAGAAGGGGTAGAACTGACGGACTTTGACTTGCTCACCCGTATACCGGGTTTTGCGGAGGGCTGGTGGCTGGTACAGGACCAGGCATCCATGCAGGTGGCCCATGTGGTAGCACCCCTTCCGGGTATGAAGGTACTGGATACCTGTGCTGCACCGGGAGGCAAAACCACCCATCTAGCCCAGCTGATGTCTGACCAGGGGGAAATCGTAGCCTGTGATATTCATCCCCATAAGTTGAAGCTGATTGAGGACAATTGTTTGCGTCTGGGGATAAAATCCATCCACACGGTATTGCAGGACGCTACCGCTTTGCCATCTGCCTGGCATAACCGGTTTGACCGGGTGCTGGTAGATGCCCCTTGTTCCGGACTGGGGGTAATCAGGCGCAGGCCAGAAATACGCTGGCAAAAAGCTGCGGCAGATTTAAAGAGTCTCCCGGAGCTTCAAAAACGGATTCTACAGGCCGCTGCGGCCTGTGTAGCACCAGGAGGAATCCTGGTTTATAGTACCTGTACCATCAACCGCCAGGAAAATCAGGAGGTTGCTCGCTGGTTTGGGGAAAATTTTCCCGAGTTTCAACTTTTGCCCTGGGAGGGAGCGCCTGCCGGAGAAATACAGCTCTTGCCTCACCGGGAAAATAGTGATGGCTTTTTCCTGGCCCGCTGGCGGAAGGAGGATAAATAGGAACGATGATCAATTTAAAAACCCTTTCTTTGCCTGAGCTTACCTGCTGGCTAACCGCTGAACTGGGGCAGCCCGCCTTCCGGGCCCAGCAAATTTACCAGTGGATCTGGCAAAAAGGGGTTACGGATTTTGAGGCTATGACCAATTTGAGTAAAGAAATGAGGCAACAGCTGCGGGAAAAGGCAAAAATCGAGAGTCTGCAGCTGGTTACCAGCCAGCAGGCCAGGGATGGGACCATTAAGGCCCTCTTTGCCCTGCCCGATGGGCAGGCGGTGGAAACGGTGTTGATGGTGTATAATTACGGCACCAGTGTCTGCGTTTCCAGTCAGGTGGGTTGTCGTATGGGCTGTCGCCTTTGCGCTTCCACTCTTGGCGGTCTGGTGCGCAATCTGGAGGCCTGGGAGATTTATGATCAAGTGCTGGCTATGCAAAAACTGAGCGGATCCAGAGTAGGACGGGTAGTGGTGATGGGGACTGGCGAACCTCTGGATAACTATGATGAGGTAGTAAAGTTTTTGCGTCTGGTCAGTGATCGCCAGGGTCTAAATATTGGTCAGCGTCACCTGACAGTTTCTACCAGTGGTCTGGTACCTCGCATCTATGACCTGGCCCGGGAAGGACTGGCCATTACCCTGGCCATATCCCTTCATGCGCCCAATGATCAGCTGCGCAGTTACCTTTTGCCGATCAACCGCAAATATCCCTTGCAAAAGCTGCTGGCAGCCTGTGATTTTTACACTGAGCAGACCGGGCGCCGGATTACCTATGAGTATGCCCTGATCAAAGGAGTAAATGACAGTGAAAAACTGGCGCGGCAACTGGGCAGTTTATTGCGGGGTCGCCTGGCTCATGTGAATTTAATACCCATCAATCCAGTTCCTGAATATGACTGGGAGCGGCCTGAACAGCAGGAAATTGCTCGTTTTCGTAGAATAGTCGAAACATACGGGCTGGAGGTTTCCGTCCGGCGGGAACTGGGCCAGGAAATTGATGCCGCCTGCGGTCAATTGCGCCGCAGGGTAATGGCTGAGAGGAGCGGGAAAGGATGAGCTGGTGGAGAAGGCTATGGCGGCGTAAAACAGAGTTGATGAGTGGTCAGGATGGCACCATTGTGTTTGCTTTACCGGCCCAGTGTCAGGAAATAAGTTCAGCCGCAGCTGCGGCGTTAGTAATATTATCCGGGGAGGATACTGGCATGCGCCTTGCCCTGCCCCGGCAAACGGTGTACATAGGCCGAAGAGAGGACTGCACCATTACTATTAATCATCCAACGGTATCGAGACTCCATGCCAGGATTCTGCCGACTGACAGAGGCTGGGTTCTGCAGGACCTGGACAGTGCCAATGGTACTCTGGTTAACGGGCGACCGGTAACAGAAGTACTGCTTTCCCCGGGGGACAGGATTAAGATAGGACCCTGGGAAGCAGAGTTTTATCTCTAGGGAGAGTATGTGTGAGGTGGGAAAATTGCAGTTTGCGGTAGGTACCCATGTTGGTCTGGTCAGAAAAAACAATCAGGATGCTTTTATTTTGGCTCCTGATCTCAATTTATTCGGGGTAGCTGATGGGATGGGCGGTCATGCTGCAGGGGAGATTGCCAGCCAGATGGCCGGGGAGATAATAATCCAGGAGTTGGCCCGGAATCGGGAGCAATTAATAGGCCCTGGGATACTGGGACTTTTACGCCAGGCAGTGGAGAAAGCCAACCAGGAAATTTATCACCGCGGGCGGCTGGAAAATCAAAACCTGGGCATGGGTACTACCGTGACCTGTGGTTATTTCTCCGGGGACAGTAACCTGTTAGTTATTGCTCATGTGGGTGACAGCCGGGCATACCGCTGGCGGCGAGGAGAACTGAAGTTATTAACCCATGACCATTCCCTGGTCTATCAGCTTTACCAGAATGGCGGAATCAGTTTGGAGGAAGCCTTTAAACATCCCCAGCGTAATATCCTGACTAGAGCTCTGGGGATGGATCCGGCCGTAGTGGTGGATTTAACGGAACTAACCATAGAACCTGATGACCTGTATCTTTTTTGCACCGATGGTTTAAGCGGTCAGGTTAGAGATGAGGAAATGCTGGAATTGCTGCAAACATGGCAGGAAGATAACAGTGACTTACCTACCCTGGCAAACAGGCTGATAGAGGAGGCACTTGAGCGGGGTGGCAAGGATAACATCACGCTGGTGCTGGTAAAACCGAGGTGAGGACCATGGAACTGATAGGCAGAGTAATAGCAGGCCGTTATCATGTAGAGGAGCTGTTAGGTGGCGGCGGCATGGCAGTAGTATATCGGGCTCATTGTCGCTATTTGCAGCGGGATGTTACCATTAAAATCCTGCGCCCGCAGTATTCTGATGATGCTGATTTTGTAGAACGCTTTCGGCGGGAAGCCCAGGCGGTGGCCCGTTTGTCTCACCCCAATATTGTCAATGTCTTTGATGTAGGTCAGGACGGAATTATCCACTATATCGTAATGGAATATATTGATGGCATCACCTTGAAAAGATATATCCGGGAAAAGGGCCCGCTGGCACCGGTGGAAGCGGTAGATATAGCCCGGCAGATCTGTGCGGCTTTGGTCCATGCCCATGCCAGTGGGATTGTGCATCGGGATATCAAGTCAGGTAATATCCTCATTGCCAAAGATGGAAGGGTAAAAGTCACTGATTTCGGCATCGCCCGCTCCACAACCGATGTTACTGTGACCCAAACCGGGACGATTGTAGGCTCAGTCCATTATATTTCCCCTGAACAGGCTCGAGGAGAACCGGCCTCTTTTCAGTCTGACCTTTACTCGGTGGGGGTCGTGCTGTTTGAAATGCTGGCCGGGCGGCTGCCATATGAGGGAGAATCGCCAATTGCAGTAGCCATGAAACATATGGGGGATCAGCCTCCCTCTCTATCCAAGCTGAATCCTGCCGTTAGCCCGGAGCTGGAGATGGTGGTTCGGCGGGCAATGGCCAAAGACCGGGCGCGCCGCTATGCCAGTGCGGAGGAGATGCTGGAGGACCTGAGGACAGTCCTCATAGGCCAAATTAGTGAACAGACGAAAAAACTGATGCTGGATGAAAATCCAACCATGGTTTTGCCCCGGGATGAACTGAAACAGGCTCTGGGTAAGCAGCAGGCTGCCAGGGAAAAGAAAAATAAACGTAAACTCTGGGCCTGGCTGGCTATTCTGGTTACCCTGTTAATTCTCGGGGGAGCTGGCTATTTTCTGCTTTTACCCAAAACGGTGGAAGTGCCGGATTTGACCAATTTGACAGTAGAAGAGGCAGAACAGCGCTTAAAGCCAGCTCATTTGCAACTGGAAGTGCTGGGGCGGGAATATAGTGACACCATTGCGGAGAACCGGATAATCAGTCAACGGGAAAAGCCCGGGACTGAAGTGCGGGAAGGGCAGGCTATTGGTGTAATTGTCAGTGTAGGAGTGGAAAAGGTGAATGTGCCTGATCTTTCAGGCCAGGATAAGGAAGATGCTCGTCTGGCCCTGGAAAAGGCAGGGTTAGCTCTGGGGACGATTGATTACCAGTACAGTGATGAATATGAAAAGGATACAGTTATTTCCCAGAACCCGGCTGCTGGTGAACAAGTCCCCCGCCAGACTGCAGTAAATCTGGTGGTCAGCAAGGGTAAAAAACCGGTGTTGCTGAAAATGCCCAATGTTACCGGGTTAAGCCTTACTGCTGCCAGGGCAGCCCTGGAAGCCATGGGCCTGAAAGTACCGGAGGAAAATATTACTCAGGAAGCCAGTACGGACTTTTTCCCTGGGACAGTTATCAGTCAGGAGCCTCAGCCGGGGACAGAAACGGAAAAGGGTAGCAGTGTCAAACTGAAAGTAAGCGCCGGTCCTGGACCTCAGCCTCAGCAAATTTCTATTTCGGTAAACATCCCCGGGGCAGGTGAGCCCCACCAGGTCTCCATCAAAGTAGTGGATAACAAGAGCCCGGAAGGCAGACAGGAGTTTATTGGCAGTGGCACCGGGGGTTCCACTCTGGTGGTGCCGATCAGATACTACGGTAAAGCTAAAGCTTTGATTTTCATTGATGGACAAAAATCAGAAGAACAGGAACTAACCCCATAGGAGGACGGTTATGGAGACAGGAATAGTGCTGAAAGGGATAGGCGGCTATTACTATGTCCGCGTTGGAGATACTGTCTACGAATGCCGTCTGCGGGGCAAATTCCGCAAACTGCAACAAACGGCTCTGGTAGGGGATGAGGTAAAGATAACCTCTTTAAACCGGGAACAGGGGGTAATTGAGGAAATTTTGCCCCGCCGTAACGCTCTCATCAGGCCCCCTATCGCTAATGTAGATCAGGCTTTGCTAGTTTTTGCCGCCGCCAACCCTGACCCTAACCGCTTATTGATCGACCGCTTATTAGTACAGGTCAGTGCGGAAGGAATTCATCCCCTACTGGTAATTAATAAAGGGGACTTGGATCCGGAGGGCGCACAACGGCTGACTGCTCTCTACCGGGCGGCCGGGTTTACGACATTGATTACCAGTGCTGTAACCGGGCAGGGGTTACCGGAATTAAAACAGCATCTGGCTACCCGGGTGTCAGTAATCTGCGGGCCATCTGGAGCGGGCAAATCCAGCCTGATCAATGCTCTGGCCCCCGGCCTTTCCCTGAAAACCGGGGAAGTTAGTGATAAAATCGGACGGGGGCGGCATACTACCAGGCATGTGGAGTTGCTGACCGTAGGGGAGGGCTGGCTGGCTGATACGCCTGGTTTTAGCTCTTTGAGTCTTCATAATGTTAATAGTAAAGAACTGGCCCATTTTTATCCCGATTTTTTGCCCTATATGCAATGCCGTTTCCCCGGCTGCATGCACCGGGCTGAACCTGATTGTGGTGTGCGACTGGCAGTAGAGCAGGGGCTGATCGACCAGACGCGCTACCATAATTACCTGGAATTGCTGGAAGAAGTGCTGGAACAGGAGAGGAGGTACTAGTCTTGGTTCAGATCGCCCCATCCATATTGTCAGCGAATTTTGCCAACCTCTGGGCCCACGTGGCACAGGTAGAAGCTGCTGGTGCGGAAATGCTGCATATCGATGTCATGGATGGACATTTTGTCCCTAACATTACCATTGGTCCGCTGGTGGTACAGGCCTTGCGGGATAAAAGCCGGATGACTTTCGATGTTCACCTGATGATCACCAACCCGGACCAGTTTATTGGAGAATTTGTGAAGGCCGGTGCCGATATTATTTCCGTACATGCGGAAGCCTGTACCCATTTACATCGGACCCTGCAAACCATTCGTAATCATGGTATCAAGGCAGCTGTCGCTTTGAATCCGGCTACACCTCTGACAGTGATTGAATATGTTTTACCTTATCTGGACATGGTCTTGCTGATGACTGTGAATCCGGGATTTGGCGGACAGCGTTTTATTCCGGAAATGGTGGAAAAGATTGAACGGCTTAATACCTGGCGGCGCGAAAGAAAGCTGAATTTTACCATTCAGGTTGACGGGGGCATTAACCAGGAAACTGCGCCCTTGGTGGTCAAAGCCGGAGCTGATATCCTGGTGGCCGGGTCCTATATTTTCGGTGCTGCCGACATCTCGACAGCAATCCGCAGTTTGCGGGAAAGGTGCGGGTAAAATGACAGAACCCCTACTCTTGCTTTATGATGAGATTTTTCTGAAACACGAGACCGATTCCCTGGAACATGGTAGCCGCTTGCAGGCTATTGTCGGGGAGCTGAAGGAGTACGGATTGTGGGAAAAAGTACCCCGCAGGCGGCCCCGTCAGGCCAGTCGGAGTGAGGTGTTGCTGGCTCATCCCCATGAATACCTGGAAGCATTGCAGGCATTCTGTGCCGCTGGCGGAGGCGTCTGGGCAGAAGATACTGTTGTTGACCGGGATACTTATGATGTTGCTCTGCGGGCAGTGGGTGCGGTGCTGGACGGGATCGATGCAGTCATGAAGGGTGTCTATCACCGTGCGCTGGCTCTGGTGCGGCCGCCGGGACACCATGCTGCCGCTTTGCGGGGAGGGGGCTTTTGTGTCCTTAACAACCTGGCCATAGGGGCCAACTATGCCCGGCAGGAGTATGGGCTAAACCGTATTGCCATTTTAGACTGGGATGCTCATCATGGCAATGGTTTACAGTCGTTTTTTTACTCTGATTCGGAAGTGCTATACATTTCTTTGCACCAGGATGGCTTATATCCCTATACTGGCTGGGCAACAGAAACAGGCGACGAACGGGGGAAAGGCTTTAACATCAATATTCCTCTGCCGAAAGATACAGGGGATACGGGCTACTACTATGCCATGCATAAAATTATTTTGCCGGTGTTAGAGCAATTCCAGCCCCAGCTTCTGCTGGTGGCGGCAGGATATGATGCCCATTTTGCTGATCCCCTTTCCAGTCTGGCCTTGACCAGTGAAGGATTTGGACAGCTGGCGAAAATGATCAAGCCCTGGCCTCTGGTGGCTGCGCTGGAGGGAGGTTATGATCCGGCTACAGTTGGCCACGCTGTGGCTGCTACAGTGGCCGTCTGGGGGGAGCTACCGGTGGCTGTCACCGACCCGGCGGCTCCTCCTTATGCTCCCGTGCGGCCTACCCAGCGTTTGCGCATCGATGATGCCTGGCAGATCCAGAAAAAATACTGGCGACTTTAAAAAGCCAGGGCTTTCCTCCATTCCCTTGACAATCTTTTGTTGTAGAGGGTATAATCATTGTAAACTCCTTCGGGGATAGGTGAAATTCCTTACCGGCGGTAGGCAGCATGAGCTGCGAGCCCGCGAGCCGGCTCAGCCGGCAGATCCGGTGCGCCAGAAGGCAAGTCCGGAGCCGACAGTGACAGTCTGGATGGGAGAAGGAGGGCGAGCAAAACAGCCAGTAGTTACTGCACTGGCTGACTATTTAGTTTGCCCTTTTGCCCCGGGAGCGCTCCGGGGTTTTTTATTTGTGGGCCGAAGTGGTGATGAGGATGCGCGATGAAGAATATATGCGATTGGCTTTAGAACTGGCAGGGAGAGCCAGAGGTCGTACCAGTCCTAACCCGCTGGTGGGCTGTGTGATTGTCAAGGATGGGGAAATCATCGGAGAGGGTTATCATCAGAAGGCCGGCACACCCCATGCAGAAGTGCATGCCCTGCGGGAAGCAGGGGAACGGGCGGCTGGGGCCGATGTCTATGTAACCCTGGAACCCTGCTCCCATTATGGCCGTACTCCTCCCTGTGCTGATGCCCTGATTGCTGCAGGAGTGAGGAGAGTAGTTGCGGCCATGACTGACCCCAATCCCCTGGTAGCCGGGCGGGGATTGGCCCGGTTAAGGGAAGCGGGTATTCAGGTGGAAGTAGGTCTGCTGGAGAAAGAGGCCCGGAAGCTTAATGAGGGCTGGTTATACTATATTAGCCGGAAAATGCCTTTCGTGATCTGGAAGTATGCGATGACTCTGGATGGTAAAACCGCTACCCGCACCGGGGACAGTCGCTGGATTAGCAGTGAACAGTCCCGTTTGCTGGTACATCAGCTCAGGAATGAGGTAGATGGTATTCTGGTAGGCAGCGGGACGGTGCTGGCCGATGATCCTGCCCTTACTACCCGCTTACCGGAGGGCGGCAGGGATGCAGTTAGAATTGTGGTGGACAGCCACGGACGCACACCTCCGGGGGCCCAGGTCGTCCGGCTGGCGCAAATCTCAGCTGCTCCTACCCTGATTGCAACCACAGAACAGAGTGCTGTTACCTGGAGGCAGCAAATGCAGGCTGACGGGGTAGAGGTCCTGGTGCTGCCCGAACAGGCCGGGCGGGTTGATTTAACCGCTTTGCTGCAGGAGCTGGCCCGGCGGGGGCTGGTAAATTTGCTCCTGGAAAGTGGCGGTGAATTGGCCTGGTCCATGCTGGCGGCAGGGCTGATTCAAAAGGTCTATGCCTTTATTGCTCCTAAACTGGCAGGTGGGTTAATGGCTCCAACTCCTTTGCAAGGTGCGGGGATTGAGCGCATGGCAGCAGCCATTACCATGCAGCATGGAGAATGGCGACAAATCGGGCCGGATTTCCTTTACATTGGCTATCCCGCCCGGGAGGTGAAATAAGATTGTTTACAGGGATTGTAGAGGAGCTGGGAGAGGTAAGGGCTCTTAACAGAGGAGCCCGCTCGGCCAGGATAAAAATTGCAGCCCGTACGGTTCTGGAAGGGACCCGACTGGGAGATTCCATTGCAGTCAATGGGACTTGCCTGACTGTAACGGAACTGGGACCTGACTGGTTTATGGCTGATGTGATGGCTGAAACTCTGGACCGCACTAATCTGGGGGAACTGGGACCAGGCAGCCGGGTTAACCTGGAGCGGGCCCTGACTTTAAATACCCGCCTGGGTGGCCATCTGGTCAGTGGCCATGTGGATGGTGTAGGCACCATTATCGCTCAGGAGCGGGTGGATATCGCTCTCTTAACCACTATCAGCGCACCTGCAGGGGTTTTGCGCTATACTATTGAAAAAGGCTCCATTGCAGTAGATGGCATTAGTCTGACTGTTGTCAGTTTGATAGATAATGGTTTTCAAGTATCCCTGATTCCGGAAACAGTTAAACGCACCACTCTAGGCTTCAAAAAGGTAGGCGACCGGGTCAATTTGGAAGGGGACATCATTGGTAAATATATTGAACGCCTGTTAAAATTTCCACCGACATCTGAAAAACGGCAGTCTCAGTTAAGTATGGAATTTTTGGCGCAGCACGGTTTCCTGGAATAGAAGGGGAAAGGGATGAGGAAAATGGAAAAACAGTTTCACAGTATTGAAGAAGCTATTGCTGACATTCGGGCAGGAAAAATGATAATAGTAGTGGATGATGAAGACCGGGAAAATGAAGGAGATCTGCTGATGGCGGCAGAAAAGGCCACCCCGGAAGCCATTAACTTCATGGCTACTTATGGCAAGGGATTGATTTGTGTTCCGATGGAAGGCAAGCGGCTGGATGAACTGGATTTGCCCCCTATGGTTACCCATAACACTGACCCCCATGGCACGGCCTTTACCGTTTCGGTGGATTTTAAGGATACTACTACCGGGATTTCCGCCCATGAACGGGCTCGCACTATTCAGGCCCTGCTGGATCCAGCCACTAAACCGGCGGATTTGCGGCGACCCGGTCATATTTTCCCCTTGCGCTATCGGGAAGGTGGCGTGTTGCGGCGGGCGGGCCATACCGAGGCTGCTGTGGACCTGGCCCGACTGGCCGGTCTTTATCCCGCAGGGGTAATATGTGAGATTATGAA